>CAZGTK010000374.1:0-3060 GCA_964528415.1 uncultured Burkholderiales bacterium
ATCCAGTGCCTTGGGCCGCGGAAATCCCTGGACCCCGGCCTCCGCCGGGGTGACGAAACTACACCGGACCGGTATCGCGGTACGGGGCAGGCTGCGCCGGGGTGACGAACGCGCGGACCACGCGGTGCCGTCATTCCGGCCAAGGCCGGAATCCAGTGCCTTGGGCCGCGGAAATCCCTGGACCCCGGCCTCCGCCGGGGTGACGCGATCAAACGGGGCGCCCCGCGCGGATCACATCGTCGGCCCGAGCACCCACGGCGAGAACTCGTCGTCGCCGAAGCCGAGCGCCTCGCTCTTGCTCTTCTCGCC
This sequence comes from uncultured Burkholderiales bacterium, assembly GCA_964528415.1. Lineage (GTDB taxonomy): Bacteria > Pseudomonadota > Gammaproteobacteria > Burkholderiales > UBA6910 > DATIUV01. The sequence goes on from CAZGTK010000374.1 coordinate 310, forward strand.
CGAGGCGACGCGCAGGAGGAGGTCGAACACCTGCTCACCGACTTCCGCGACGCTGGCCGCACCGTCGACGATGGCGCCGGCGTTGACGTCCATGTCCTCGTCCATGCGCTCGTACATCGTCGTGTTGGTGGCGAGCTTGATCGACGGCGAGGGCTTGCAGCCGTAGACCGAGCCGCGCCCCGTGGTGAAGGCGACGACGTTGGCGCCGCCCGCGACCTGGCCGGTGATGGAGACCGGGTCGTAACCCGGCGTGTCCATGAACACGAAGCCGCGCTCGGTGACGGGCTCGGCGTACTCGTACGCGCCCATCAGGCCGGTGGTGCCGCCCTTCGCCACCGCGCCCAGGGATTTCTCGAGGATGGTGGTGAGCCCGCCGCGCTTGTTGCCCGGCGTCGGGTTGTTGTTCATCTCGCCGCCGGTGCGGGCGGTGTAGTCCTCCCACCAGCGGATGCGCTTGATGAGCTTCTCGCCGACCTCGCGCGTGCGGGCGCGGCGCGTGAGCAGGTGCTCGGCGCCGTAGATCTCGGGCGTCTCGGACAGGATCGCGGTGCCGCCGTGCCGGACCAGCAGGTCGGCCGCCGCGCCGAGCGCCGGGTTCGCGCTCACGCCGGAGTAGCCGTCCGAGCCGCCGCACTGCAGCGCCAGCACGAGGTGGCTCGCCGGCACCGGCTCGCGCTTCACCTTGTTCGCTTCCGGCAGCAGCTCGCGGATGCGCGCGACGCCATCGTCCACGGTCTTGCGCGTGCCGCCCTTCTCCTGGATCGTGAACGCGTGCAGCCGCTCGTTGGGATCGAGGCCCTGCGAGCTCAGCAGCTCACGGATCTGGTTCGCCTCGCAGCCGAGCCCCACCAGCAGCACGCCGTGGAAATTCGGGTGCGTCGCGTAGCCGGCCAGCACGCGGCGCAGCAGCCGCACCGGCTCGCCTTCGGACGCCATGCCGCAGCCGGTGCGATGCGTGATGGCCATGACGCCGTCGACGTTGGGGAAATCCGCCATCGCGTCGCCGCGGAAGCTCTCGGCGATCAGGCGCGAGACGTGCGCCGAGCAGTTCACGCTGGAGATCACGGCGAGGTAGTTGCGCGTGGCGACGCGGCCGTCGGCGCGCACGATGCCCTGGAAGACGGCGGGCTCGGCGGCGAACGGCGTCGGCTTGTAATCGACGCAGAACGCGTAGTCGCGCTCGAAGTCGCCCATGCTCACGTTGTGCTCGTGCACGTGGTCCCCGGGCTCGATCGGCTTGCTGGCGAAGCCGATGACCTGGTTGTAGCGGCGCACCGGCATGCCGGGCGACACGGCCCGGGTCGCCACCTTGTGGCCGGCGGGGATGGATGCCCGCGCACGGACGTTCTCCTGCACGATCTGCGTGCCGATCTGCAGGTCGGTGCGGGCGATGACCACGTCATCCGCGGGATGCAGGCGGATCGTGAGGTCGGCGGTCTGCAGCATGGTTTCCCCCCGTTCGGATTCTTTGCAAACGATGGTAGCAGAGGTCGTGCCAATCGCAGGCCGGGGCCCAAGGCGCATGGAGTCCCCCACGCCGCGTCAGGCAACTCGGCCGACAACCCTGGACCCCGGCCTTCGCCGGGGTGACGAGCTTTTTCGTCGGCCCGCGCCGGGGTGACGAGCTTTTTCGTCGGCCTGCGTCGGGGTGGCGAGCTTTTTCGTCGGCCTGCGTCGGGGTGGCGAACACCTGCGTCATTCCGGCGAAGGCCGGAATCCAGTCGAAACGGTGCCGTCATTCCGGCGAAGGCCGGAATCCAGGATCTTGTGGCCTGCGTATACACCTGGACCCCGGCCTCCGCCGGGGTGACGGACCTCTGCCGGCCTGCGCCGGGGCGCGCGCTCCGGGTCAGGCCCCCAGCGGCAGCGCGGTCTCGTACTTGACCTGCTTGAGCGCGAAGCTGGACTTGATGTTGCCCACGCCGGGGATGCGCGTGAGGAAGTCGAGGATGAAACGCTCCAGCGCGGGCATGTCCGGCACCACCACGCGCAGCAGGTAGTCGGATTCGCCGGTCATGAGGTAGCACTCCATCACCTCGGGCCGCTCGCGGATCGCGGCCTCGAAGGTGTCGAGCACGCGCTCGATCTGCTTCTCGAGCGCGACGTGGATGAACACGCTCACCGAGAGCCCCAGCGCCAGCGGATCCACCAGCGCGGCGTAGCGGCGGATGACGCCCTTCGCCTCCAGCTCGCGCACGCGGCGCAGGCACGGGCTCGGCGACAGGTTCACCTTCTCCGCCAGGTCGACGTTGGCGATGCGCGCGTCGCGCTGCAGCACCTCGAGGATGCGTCGATCGATCGGGTCCAGCGCAACGGCTCGCATTTTCTGCCTCCTATGCACGATTTAGCGCAATTTTATTGCGTCCAAGGCCGCAACGGCCACCCATTTCGCAACCCGGCCTGCCCGCGACGGGGTTACGATGATTCCCACAGGAGGAGCACGCCATGGGACACCCCCACGACATCGATCCCGCCGAGACCCGGGAATGGATCGACGCGCTGCAGACGCTGATCGAGGAGGAAGGCGAGGAGCGCGCCGAATACCTGCTGCAGCAGCTCTTCGACAGCGCGCGCCGCTCGTGCCGGCGCCTGCGCTTCAACGCCACCACCGCGTACGTGAACACGATTCCGCTCGCGGAACAGCCGCCCTACCCGGGCGACCTGGGGCTCGAAGAGCGCATCACGGCGCTGGTGCGGTGGAACGCGCTGGCGATGGTGGTGCGCGCCAACCGCGCGCACCCCGAGCTGGGC
>CAZGTK010000375.1:0-3050 GCA_964528415.1 uncultured Burkholderiales bacterium
TCGCCAGCGCGTCGACTCGGCCCGGCTTGACATGTCCCGGCGCGTAGACCAGGAACGGGATCTCGTAGCTCTTGACCGGGATGTCCTCGCGCCCGTAGACGCGGGCGCCGTGGTCCGCCACCACCACCACCATGGCATCGCGCGCCCAGGGCCGCTCCTCCAGCGCGTCGATGAAGCGGCCGATGGCGTAGTCCGCGTAGCGCACGCCGGCGTCGCGGCCGCCGCCCTTCACCGGCACGCCCGGCACGCCCTCGGGGAACGTGAACGGCTTGTGGTTGGACGTGGACATGACGATCGAGAACACCCGTTCGCCGCGGGCGACCTGGCGGTCGAACTGGGCGAGCGCGTTGCGGAACAGGTCCTCGTCGGACACGCCCCAGATATTGCTGAACTTCGGCGTGTCCATGTCGGTGCGGTCGATGACCTGGTAGCCGTTGGCGCCGAAGTACGCGTTCATGTTGTCGAAGGTGCCGAAGCCGCCGTAGATGAACGTCGGCGAGTACCCGGCACGCGCCATGATCTGCGCCCAGCTGGCGAGGCCCTCGTTGTGCGGCCGCTTGACGATCGATTCCGCCGGCACCGGCGGGAACGACGCCGATACCGCTTCCATGCCGCGCACGGTCCGCGTGCCCGTTGCGTAGACGTTGGAGAACACCAGGCTCTTCGCCGCGAGCCGGTCCAGGTTCGGCGTGAGGCCGCGGGTGTCGCCGTAGGCGCCGACGAACTCGGCGCCGAGGGACTCCTGCAGCAGCACGATCACGTGCAGCGGCAGCGGCGCGCCGGTGGCTTTGATGCGCCGCTCCAGCGGGTTGGCCGCGCCCTCGACGAACGTGGCGTTGGGCTGGGCCACCAGCCGGCGCACGCGCGCGACGGCCTCGTGGTCATCAACGGTGTAGTAGTAGGCCGGATAGTCGAGCTTGCTGTTCTTCAGCGCGCTGAAGAACGCGTACACCCCGTTCTGCGCCAGCTCGTTCGCCACGCGGTTGGTGGAGAAATGGCCGGTGCCGCTGCTGACGGCGAAGCCGGCAACGAGCGCCGCGCTGGCCAGGGCGGCGAGCGGCTGCCAGCGCTCAGCCGGCGCGGAGGGGGCCGCGAGGCTGCGCCGCAGGCTCGAGCGCGCGAGCCACACGGTTGCGCCCGTCAGCGCCAGCGCCGCTGCCAGCACGCGGGCGACGGGATAGGAATCCCAGATGTTGACGAAGACCTCGTGCGGATAGATCAGGTACTCGACGGCGACGAAGTTGAAGCGCGAGTTGAACTCGTCGAAGAAGAAGTACTCCACCGCGCCGAGATAGATCAGGCCGAAGGTGCAGGCGGCGAACGCGGCGTAGAACAGCGGCCGGTGCCAGCGGCTGCGGAACCAGCGGTCGGGCACGAGCGCGAGATAGGCCGCGAACGGCAGGAACAGGAAGACGCTGGCGACGACGTCGTAGAAGAAACCAATGCCGAAGGCGAGCGGGGCCTGGTAGACGGTCAGCTGCCCCTGCCAGCCGGCCTTGGCGGCGAGCACGGCCCGGGTCAGCGTGGAAATCGTCAGATAGATCAGCGCGGCGGCCCAGAGGGGCTCGAAGCGGCGCCGTGCCAGGGCGCGCCGTGCCTGCGCGGCGGCGCCGGCGCCGGTGGCGCCGATGATGGTCGGGTTGGCGCTCACGCATCGCCCCTTGCCAGTTCCCGCGCGACGCGGCTCTGCTTTTTCAGGCCGCCGTCGACCAGGCGTGGCAGCCACGCGTTCAGCCGCACGAACAGCTTCTCCGGCCAGCCGAAGTAGGTTTCCGCGCGCTCCGCCGCCATCGCGGCAACGAGTTGTCTCGCGACGTCGTCGGCGCTGTCGGTCGCCGTGCCGGTCTTCTCGGCCACCTGGTAGACGGCGTCGGCGTTGATCGCCGTGCGGGTCGTCCGCGGGGCGACGTAGCAGACCTTGACGTTGCGGTCCGCCAGCTCGCGCCGCAGCGCTTCCGAGAAGCCGCGCAGCGCGTGCTTGCTGGCCGAGTAGGCGGCGAACTGCGGCATGCCGAGCGAGCCCAGGATGGAGCCGACGTTGACCACCATGAACGGCTGCCCTTCGACCGCGCGCAGCGCGACGCGCGTGAGCAGCAGCGGCCCCGTCACGTTGGTGGCGACGATGCGCCGGATCTCATCCGCCGGGCGATCGGCGAAATCGCCGTAGCCGGCGACGCCGGCGTTGTTGATCAGCACGTCGAGGCCGCCCAGGCGCTCGATCGCCTCGGCGACGGGACGCTCCTGGCCGTGGGGCTCGGCGACGTCGAAAACGATCACGTGCGCCTCGCCGCCGGCCGCGGCGATCTCGGCCGCGACGGCCTCGAGCCGCTCGCGGTTGCGTCCGAGCAGGGCCAGCCGCGCGCCGCGGCGCGAAAGCAGCAGCGCCGTCTCGCGGCCGATGCCGCTGCCGGCGCCGGTGATGAGGATGCGTTTGCCCTGGAGCTTCACCCGGCGGCCTCCGTCAGATAAGTGGGAATGCGAAAACCCGCGTGTCGGTTGGCGGCGAGCTCGCCGCGTTCGCTGCGCCGTTGATCGAGCCAGCGGAAGACGTCGCCGTAGAGGCGGTAGAAGACCTTCGCGCAGTGAACGACCGCGGCGCGGTCGTCGGCGTCGTCGAGGCGGTTGACGAGCGAGGCGTAGAGCTGCGTGTGGCCGACGTCGAGCGCGCCGTGGGAGGTGAGGTAGGTGAACGCGGCGTCGCCGAGGCCGAGGGCGTCCTTCAGGGCGGCGGCGGCCTGGCTGGCGACGCTGACGCTGGTCCCCTCCAGCACCAGGACCATGCCGAGGAAGCCGGCCGGGTTGCGGCGGTGGATCGTGTCGTAGGCGTAGGCCACCATGAGTTCCACGGGCAGCGACGGCTGCGCCGCGCGTACGTGGTCGGCGTCGCCGGCGCACGCACGGATGTCGTTCAGGATCCACTCCTGGTGGCCGGTTTCCTCCTCGATGTACTCGCTCATGGCCGTGCGCAGCCATTCCAGCCGCTCGGGCAGGCGTGCGCCGCAGGCCATCAGCAGCGGCAGCGTGTGCTTGACGTGGTGGTAGGCCTGGGA
>CAZGTK010000376.1:0-3046 GCA_964528415.1 uncultured Burkholderiales bacterium
CTGGCCTGCGCGCGGCTGCGGCCCTCGGCCACCGCCTCGGCGAAGTTGGCGAACAGGACGGTGAACCAGAGCCACAGCGCCACCGCCAGGATGAATCCCGGCGGCGCCTCGCCCTGGCCGCCGAGCGCGTGCAGCCACAGCACGGTGGTGAGCACGCTGCCGGCGTAGACCACGAGCATGACCGGGTTGGCCAGCTGCCGGCGCGGATCGAGCTTGCGTACGGCGTCGAGCGCGGCCGCAGCTAGCAGGTCGCGGTCGAGCAGCGGGGCGGCCAGTTTGCGGGTGGACATGCGGAATCCTCCAGCGGCACGGCGCGCTCAAGCGCCGCCGCTCATGATCAGGTGCTCGACCACTGGGCCCAGCGCCAGCGCCGGGATAAACGTGAGCGCGCCGACGACGACGACGGTGGCGATCAGCAGCGCGACGAAGAGCGGCGTGTGCGTCGGGAGCGTGCCCGGTCCCGGGGCCACCGTGCGCTTGGCCGCCATCGCGCCGGCGATGGCGAGTGCCGGCAACGCGACCCAGTAGCGCGCGAACAGCATCGCCAGCCCCAGCGCGGTGTTGTAGAAGGGCGTGTTGGCGCCGAGTCCGGCGAAGGCGCTGCCGTTGTTGTTGCCGGCGGAAGAGAAGGCGTAAAGGACTTGCGAAAGGCCATGGGGTCCGGGGTTGGAGATGCCGGCGCGCCCGGTCTCCAGCATCAGGGCCAGCGCCGTACCGCCTAGCACCATCACTGGCGGCACCAGGATCGCGATCGCCGCCATTTTCATCTCGAACGCCTCCACCTTCTTGCCGAGGTACTCGGGCGTGCGGCCGATCATGAGGCCGGCGGCGAACACTGCCACGATGGCGAACAGGACGAGGCCGTAGAGGCCGGAGCCGACGCCGCCGAAGATCACCTCGCCGAGCTGCATCAGCCACATCGGCACGAGGCCGCCGAGGGGGGTGTAGGAGTCGTGCATCGAGTTGACCGAGCCGTTGGAGGCCGCGGCGGTGGCGGTGGCCCACAGCGCCGAGCTGGCGATGCCGAAACGCGTTTCCTTGCCCTCCATGTTGCCGCCGCTCTGATCCGGCCCGGGGGCCTGGTCGACGCCCAAAGCGGTGAACGCCGGGTTGCCGGCCTGCTCGGCGCTGAGGGTAACCGCCAGCAGCGCGACGAAAACGACGGTCATCGCCGCGAGCAGTGCCCAGCCCTGGCGCACGTCCTCGACCAGACGGCCGAACATGTAGCACAGCGCCGCCGGGATCAGCAGGATCGCCACCAACTCGAGAAAATTGGCGGCCGGGGTCGGGTTCTCCAGCGGGTGCGACGAGTTGACGTTGAAGAAGCCGCCGCCGTTGGTGCCGAGTTGCTTGATGGCGACCTGCGATGCGGCCGGGCCCAGCGGGATGGTCTGCTCCGTCACCTCCACCGCTTGCATTTGCGGATTGCCGTCGGGGCCGAGGAGCGGCGCGCCGGCGGCGTCCCTCGCCGGCTGCTCGATCGTGACCGGGTCCAGCAGCGGCACCGTGCGGTACCCGTCGAACGTCTGCACCACGCCCTGGCTCGCGATCGCCAGCGCCCAGATCAAGGACAGCGGCAGCAGAACGTAAAGCGTCGTGCGGGTGAGGTCGACCCAGAAGTTGCCGATGGTGTCCGTGCCGCGGCGGGCGAACCCGCGCGCCAGTGCCACCAGCACCGCCATGCCCATGGCGGCGGAAAGAAAGTTCTGCACCGCGAGGCCGGCCATCTGCGTCAGGTAGCTCATTGTGGTCTCACCGCCGTAGCCCTGCCAGTTGGTGTTGGTGGCGAAACTGACCGCGGTATTGAAGGCCGAGTCCGGCGTCACGGCGCCCAGTCCGGCCGGGTTGAGCGGCAGCCATCCCTGCAGGCGCTGCAGCGCGTACACCGCGAGAAAGCCCAGCAGGTTGAACGCCAGCATCGCCAGCGCGTATTCCGTCCAGCGCATCTCGCGTTCAGGCGTTACGCCGCAGAAACGGTAGATCCCGCGCTCGATGCCGCCGAGCCAGCGGTTGAGGCCCGCGTTCTCGCCCTGGTAGACGCGGGCCATGTAGCCGCCCAGCGGGCGCACCAGCGCCAGCAGGACGACGAGGTAGAGGGCCAGTTGCAGCAGGGCGTTGGCGGTCATGAGAAGCGCTCCGGAAAAAGCAGCGCGGCGACCAGGTAGACGAACAAGCCGAGAGCGGCGGCGCCGCCGAGCCAGTAGACCCAGGTCATGGCCGCCTCCGCAGGCGCTCGAAGCCGACGGCGACGGCCGCCGACGCGGCGAAGAAGAGGACGCCCAGCCCCACAAACACGAGATCCATCGCGGTCACCTCCACGGCAATTCCATGGCGGCGACTCTACGGATCGGCGCGTCAGGACGGGATAAAGACTTGGCCTGCTGGCGTAAAGATCGCGTAAAGACGGGTCCGCGCAGGCCGAGCGCGTCGACGACGTTCTTCACGACGACATCGGCGACGGTGTGGGCGACGGCCGCGAGCCCCTCGGCTCGGATCCCGGCGACGCGGAACGCCGCAGCGCCCGGTACGACGCGGGCGGTGGCGGGATTGTCAAATCAGGGAATGTCGACGGCCAGTGTCCGGGGCTCCTCTGCGGAGCGTACGACCGTTTCGCGACAGTCCGGGGACGGTCGGCCGCCCCCGGGCGCCCGCTCAGGCCGCGGCGCCCTCGGCGCTGCGCGAGGCCCGCTTTCGCTCGTGCTCCTTGAGGAAGCGCTTGCGGATGCGGATCGACTTCGGCGTGATCTCCACCAGTTCGTCGTCCTCGATGAATTCCACCGCGTACTCCAGCGTGAGCTGGATCGGCGGCGTCAGGATCACGTTCTCGTCCTTGCCGGCCGCACGCACGTTGGTGAGCTTCTTTTCCTTGATCGGGTTCACCACCAGGTCGTTGTCGCGCGAGTGGATGCCGACCACCATGCCCTCGTAGACCCGGTCGCCGGGCTTGACGAACATGCGGCCGCGCTCCTGCAGGTTGAACAGCGCGTAGGCCACCGCGTCGCCGTCGTCCTGCGACACCAGCACGCCGTTGCGGCGCCCCGGGATG
>CAZGTK010000377.1:0-3030 GCA_964528415.1 uncultured Burkholderiales bacterium
CCAACAAGCGCATCTTCAACAACGCCAAGATCTCCGACCACTTCGCCATCATCCCGACGCTGCAGGCGCCGAAGCAGCTCTCGGAGCCCGAAGCGAAGATCTACGACATGGTGGCTCGGCGGTTCGTCGCGGTGTTTCATCCCGCGGCCGAGCACCTGGTGACCACGCGCATCACGCGGGTCGAGGGAGAGGCCTTCAAGACCGACGGCAAAGTGCTGGTCAAGCCGGGCTGGCTGGCGGTCTATGGCCGCGAGAGCGCGGGCGAGGAATCCACCCTCGTGGCGGTCAAGGACAAGGAGAAGGTGCGCACGCTCGCCGTCGAGGTCCGGCCCAATCAGACCCGGGCGCCGGCGCGCTTCACCGAGGCCACGCTGCTCTCGGCCATGGAGGGCGCCGGCAAGCTCGTCGACGACGAGGACTTGCGGGAAGCGATGCGCGAGAAGGGGCTGGGCACGCCGGCGACGCGGGCTCAGGTCATCGAGGGGCTGATTCAGGAAGAGTACCTGGTGCGCGAGAAGGGCGGCGAGCTGCAGCCGACGCCGAAGGCGTTCTCGCTGCTCTTCGCCATCAAGCACTTCGGCATCGACGAGCTGGCCTCGCCCGAGCTGACCGGCGACTGGGAGTTCAAGCTCAAGCAGATGGAGCACGGCGAACTGCCCCGCGAGACGTTCATGGACCATATCGTGGACGTCACCCGGGAGATGGTCGAGCGGATCAAGGCCGGCGAGATTCCCGACACGGCGTTCGCCACACTCAAGCAGCGCTGCCCGCAGTGCGGCAAGGGGACCGTCTCGGAGAACTACCGCAAGTTCCAGTGCGACCGCTGCGATTTCTCGCTGTGGAAGGTCGTCTCCGGCCGCGAGCTCGCGCCCGAAGAGGTCGACGAGCTGATCGAGAAACGCGTCGTCGGGCCGTTGCAGGGCTTTCGTAGCCGCCTCGGGCGGCCGTTCGCCGCAGCGCTCAAGCTCAACGGCGAGAACAGGATCGAGTTCGACTTCGGCCAGGCCAGCGGCGGCGAAGGCGCGGCCGAGGAAGTGGACTTCACGGGCCAGGATCCGCTGGGGCCGTGCCCGAAGTGCGGCGCCCACGTCTACGAGCAGCCGATGGCCTACGTGTGCGAGAAGAGCGTGGGACCGAACAAGAGCTGCGACTTCCGCTCGGGCCGCATCATCCTGCAGCGGCCGGTCGAGCGGGAGCAGATGGCCAAGCTGCTTGCCACCGGCAAGACCGACCTACTGCACCGCTTTATCTCCAAGAAAGGACGTCCGTTCTCCGCTTTCCTGGTGCGCCAGAGCGACGGTAAAGTGGGCTTCGAGTTCGCGCCGCGCGAAGCCAAGGGGAGCCGCAAGAAGGAAGCCGCCGAGACCAAGCCGTCTGCGCGCCCGACGGGGCGCCGGGCCGCTACCAAGTAGGGTTCGGCCTAGACGTCCAGGTTGCGAACGCCGAGCGCGTTCTGCTCGATGAACGCGCGCCGGGGCTCCACCTGGTCGCCCATCAGCGTGGTGAAGATCTCATCCGCGGCAATGCTGTCTTCGATCTGCGCCTTCAGCAAGCGGCGGCGCTCCGGGTCCATGGTGGTCTCCCACAGCTGCTCGGGATTCATCTCGCCCAACCCCTTGTAGCGCTGGACGTTGGCGTTGCGCTTCACCTCCTCCAGGAGCCAGTCTATGGCCTCGCGGAACTCCGTCACCGCGCGCTTGTGTTCCCCGCGGGCGACGAAGGCACCCTTGCCGAGCAGGCCGGCAAGCGCGTCGGCCGTCTCGCGTATCTGCGCATAGTCGCCGCTGGCGAGGAACTCCTGGTCGAGGAAGCTCGATCGCTCCACGCCGTGCTCCTGCCGGCGGATGACAAAGCGGAGGGCCTCCGTCGCCTCGTCGAGGTCGACGCCGACCCGAACCGCGGCCTGGCCCACGGCGCGTTGCAGCGCGTCGGCGCTGCGCTGTGCCGCCGGGCGATCCGCGAGAGACACGTCGCGCACCGTCAGCAACGCGCGCAGCACGGCGCGGTCGACGCCGTGGCCGACGCGATCGATGACGGCCTCCGCCAGCAGGTATTGCTGAGCCAGCTTCTCGAACACGGCTGGCGGGAGCGGCTCGACGTCGGCCGCGGGATAGAGGGTGGCGCCGTCGAGCGACTGCCGCAGCAGGAACTGTTTCAGCTCGTGATCGTCGCGCAGATACGTTTCCCGCTTGCCGATCTTGATCTTGTACAGCGGCGGCTGCGCGATGTAGATGTGGCCGCGCTCCACCAGTTCCGGCATCTGGCGATAGAAGAAGGTGAGCAGCAGCGTTCGGATGTGGGATCCGTCCACGTCCGCGTCCGTCATGATGATGATGCGGTGATAGCGCAGCTTGTCGGGGTTGTACTCGTCTTTCCCGATGCCCGTGCCCAGCGCCGTGATCAGCGTGGCGATCTCCTGTGACGAGATCAGCTTGTCGAAGCGCGCCCTTTCCACATTGAGGATCTTTCCCTTGAGCGGCAGCACGGCCTGGTTGCGCCGGTCGCGCGCCTGCTTGGCCGAGCCGCCGGCGGAATCTCCCTCCACCAGGTAAAGCTCGGATTGGGCCGGGTCGCGCTCCTGGCAGTCGGCGAGCTTGCCCGGCAGGCCGAGTCCGTCCAGCACGCCCTTGCGCCGCGTGAGCTCGCGGGCCTTGCGGGCGGCCTCGCGCGCGCGCGCGGCGTCGATGATCTTGCTACAGATGATCTTGGCGTCCTGCGGGTGCTCGAGGAGGAAGTCGTTGAGCTTCTCCGCCACCGCCTCCTGCACCACGGGCTGCACTTCGGAAGAGACCAGCTTGTCCTTGGTCTGCGACGAGAATTTCGGCTCCGGCACCTTCACCGACAGCACGCAGGTGAGCCCCTCGCGCATGTCGTCGCCCGTGGTTTCCACCTTGGCCTTCTTCGCCAGTTCCTCGCGGTCGATGTAGCCGTTCAGGGTGCGCGTCATCGCCTGGCGCAGGCCGGTCAAATGCGTTCCGCCATCGCGCTGGGGGATGTTGTTGGTGAAGCACTGCACCGACTCCTGGTAGG
>CAZGTK010000378.1:0-2036 GCA_964528415.1 uncultured Burkholderiales bacterium
CGGCTGCTCGTCGATCAACGCGATGGTCTACATGCGCGGGCAGAAGTCGGACTACGACGGCTGGGCCGCGCTCGGCAACCGCGGCTGGTCGTGGGACGAGGTGCTGCCCTACTTCAGGCGGGTGGAGGACTACGCCCACGGCGCCGACGAGCTGCACGGCGCCGGCGGCGAGCTGCGGGTGGAGGACGCGCGGGTGCGCTGGGAGATCCTCGACGCCTGGCGCGCGGCGGCGGCCGAGTGCGGCATTCCGTCGATCCGCGAGTTCAACCGCGGCGACAACTTCGGCTGCGCCTACTTCCAGGTCAACCAGCGCCGCGGCGCGCGCTGGAGCGCGACGCAGGCGTTCCTGCGCCCGGCGAGGTCGCGGCCGAACCTGACCGTGCTCACCCACGCCCACGCGCACCGCCTGCTGCTCGAGCGCCGCGACGGCGAGCTGCGCGCCGCGGGCGTCGAGGCGCGGCTCGGAACCGCCGGCGTGCAGAGAATCTGCGCGCGCCGCGAGGTGGTGCTGGCGACCGGCGCGATCGGCTCGCCGCAGCTGCTGCAGCTCTCCGGCATCGGGCCGGCGGCGCTGCTCGCGGACCACGGCATCGCGCCGGCGCACGATCTGCCCGGCGTCGGCGGCAATCTGCAGGACCACCTGCAGATCCGCATGGTGTTCAAGGTCCACGATGCCGTCACCATGAACCAGCGCGGCAACAGCTGGCTCGGCAAGGCGGCGATGGCGCTCGAGTACGCGCTGCTGCGCACCGGCCCGCTCACCATGCCGCCCTCCACGCTGGGCGCGTTCGCGAAGAGCGATGCGTCGCAGCCGAGCGCCAACATCGAGTGGCACGTGCAGCCGCTGTCGCTGGACAAGTTCGGCGACCCGCTGCACACGTTCCCCGCGATCACGCCGTCGGTGTGCAACCTGCGCCCCACCAGCCGCGGCTGGGTGCGCGTCAGGAGCCCGGACCCGGAGGCGCACCCGCAGATCCGGCTGAACTATCTCTCCACCGACGAGGACCGGCGCGTCGCCGTCGACGGCATGCGCTTCACGCGGCGGATCATGGCGGCCACGGCGCTGGCGAAGTACCGGCCCGAGGAATGGAAGCCGGGACCCGCGGCGCAGACCGACGACGAGCTGGTCGTGGCGGCCGGCGACCTCGGCACCACGATCTTCCATCCGGTGGGCACCTGCAGGATGGGCAGCGATCCGCTGGCGGTGGTCGACGAGCGCCTGCGGGTGCACGGCGTGCGCGGTCTGCGCGTGGTGGACGCTTCGGTGATGCCGTTGATCACCTCGGGCAACACCAATGCGCCGACCACGATGATTGCGGAAAAGGGCGCCGAGATGATCCTGCAGGACGCCCGGCGCCGAGCCTTCAGCCGAGCGCCTTGGTGACCACCTCGGCGACGTCCCTGGCAAGGCCCTCGACGTCGCGGATCCGCCCGAGCGCGGCGCGGGCGTGGGCTTGGCGCACCGGATCGAACTTGCGCCAGCGGTCGAACGCGCGCGCCATGCGCGCCGCCACCTGCGGATTGAGCTTCTGCAGCGCAATGACCTGGTCAGCCACGAAAGCGTAGCCGGCGCCGTCGGCGGCGTGAAATCGCACCGCGTTGCCCATCGCGAAAGCGCCGATCAGCGCGTACACCTTGTTCGGGTTCCTGAGCGAGAACGCGTGGTGCTGCGTCAGGCGCGTCACCTCGTCCAGCGTTCCCGGCAGGCGCGAGGTCGCCTGCACGCGCAGCCACTTGTCCACCACCAGCGGCTCGCCCTTCCAGCGCTCGTAGAACGCCTCCAGCGCGTGCGGCCGCTCCGCGCCCTCGCTGTTGGCAAGGCAGGCGAGCGCCGCCATGGCGTCCGTCATGTTGGTGGCGGCCTCCAGCTGGGTCGCGGCCAGCCGGCGGGATGTCTCGTCGTCCAGCTCGGCGAGGTAGCCGAGCGCGGCGTTGCGCAGCGCGCGGCGTCCCGCGGAGGCGGCGGGCGGCGGAAACACGCCGGGCGCCCCCACGGGCCGGTACGCGGTCCCAAACAAATACCCCAGCCACATCGC
>CAZGTK010000378.1:2046-3029 GCA_964528415.1 uncultured Burkholderiales bacterium
GGCGTGGCGCCGGGGGGGGGGCCCCGGGGCGGGGGCGGCCGGCTACTCCTCGTCGTCCGCCGCCAGGGTCCGGTACGCGGACAGAAACTCTTCCCGCAGCGACTGCGCCAGCTGCCGCGCGATCCCGCGGCGCGCGGCGTGGATCGCGTCCGGGTCGGCGACCTCCATCATTTCCGCGATGAAGCCCTCGGCGGGAAGCGCGAGGGCCTCGGCCGTGAACGCGGGATCGGCGTCGCCGTCCGCGAGCAGGCGGGCGACGGCGCCGACAAAGGCCTCGGGCACCACGAGCGGCTCGCCATCGCGGACCGCCGCCACGCCCTTGAGGATCAGGTCCGCGGCCAGCCGCTGGCCCGCTTCCCAGCGCGTGAACGGGTCGCTGTCGTGCGCCATCAGATGCACGAGGTCGCGGCTGCTGTAGGGGTAGCGCAACTGGATCGGCGCGGAGAAGTCGCGCAGCAAAGTAGGCACCGGCTTCGCGGGCACGTTGAGGAACGTGAAGGTCTGCTCGGCTTCGGTCACCGACAGGACGCGGGTCGTGCCGAGCGGCGCCGCCTCGCCCTCGAGCTGCAGCGGCAGGTCGCGGCCTTCGGACGCGACCAGGCCGACGCGCAGCGGGATGTGGAAGGGCAGCTTGTCGGGCTGCCCCGGCGTCGGCGGACAGCTCTGCCGCACGCGCACGATGTAGCGGCGCGTGGTCGGGTTGTAGGCGTCGGACACCTCCAGCACCGGCGTGCCGGCCTGGTCGTACCAGCGCTTGAACTGGGTGAGATCGACGCCGCCCGCGTCGGCCATCGCCTCGACGAAATCGTCGGTGGTCACGGCCTGGCCGTCGTGGCGCTGGAAATAGAGGTCCATGCCGAGGCGGAACTTCTTCGGCCCGATCAGCGTGTGGATCATGCGCACCACCTCGGCGCCCTTCTCGTAGACGGTGGCGGTGTAGAAGTTGGAGATCTCCATGTACGACTGCGGCCGCACCGGGTGCG
>CAZGTK010000379.1:0-3028 GCA_964528415.1 uncultured Burkholderiales bacterium
GATGCGCGGGTCGCGGCGCTGCGCGCGCGGCTGGCGGCGACGGCGGACCTGCCGGCGGCGCCGGCCGCGGACCCCGAGCTGTTCGACGCCGCGGTGGAAACGGCGGTCCGGCATTTCCAGCACCGCCACGGGCTCGCGGAGGACGGCGTGGTCGGGCCGAAGACGCTCGCCGAGCTGAACGTGCCGGTCGCCCCGCGCATTGACCAGAACCGCGTCAACCTCGAGCGCACGCGCTGGCACGCGCGCGACCTCGAGGGCGACTTCCTGATCGTCGACATCGCCGGCTTCCGCGCCGCGCTGCACCTGGACGGCCTGCCGGTGTGGCGCTCGCGCGTGGTAGTGGGGCGGCCGTACCGCGAGACGCCGGTGTTCCGCGCCGAGATGGAGTACCTGGTGATCAATCCGAGCTGGACCGTGCCGCCGACGATCCTGAAGGAGGACGTCCTGCCGAAGCTGGCGAGGGATGCGGGCTACCTCGCGCGGGAGAACATGACGGTGGTCGACAACGCCGGGCGCCCCGTCGACGCGGGTGCGATCGACTGGAAGCGCTTCGCGCGCGGCGGCTTCCCCTACCAGATCGTCCAGCTGCCCGGCGAGAAAAACCCGCTCGGCCGCATCAAGTTCATGTTCCCGAACGCGCATTTCGTCTATCTTCACGACACGCCGTCGCGGAGGCTGTTCGAGCGGGCGGAGCGCGCGTTCAGCTCGGGCTGCATCCGGGTGGAGGCGCCGGTCGATCTCGCGGTGCTGCTGCTCGGCGATCCGGACCGCTGGAGTCCGGACGCCGTGCGCGCCGCGATCGCGAGCGGCGAGACGCGCACCGTGCCGGTCGGGCGACGCGTGCCGGTGCTGCTGCTTTACTGGACCGCGGCGGTGGACGCGGGCATCGTGCACTTCCGGCGCGACCTGTACGGCCGCGACCGGGCCGTGCTCGAGGGACTTCGGGGGCCGGTGCGCCTGACGCGGCCGGCGTCGTGAGCGGGGGACGATGAGGACCATGCGACGAAACGGGGCGGGCTGGCGGTGGGCGGCGGCGCTCGCGCTGGCGGCGCTGCTCGACCTCGCGCCGGCGCACGCGTTCGACCGCGGGCTGCTGTGGCAGGTGTCCGCGGACGGCCGCGTGCGCGGCTACGTGCTCGGCACGATCCACCTCGGCGACCCGCGCGTGGCGGTGATCCGGCCCGGCGTCGCCGACGCGCTGATCGCGAGCGACGCCGTGGTGGCCGAGCTGGCGATGGAGCCGGAGAACCTGCGGCGCGCGGCCGCCGGGCTGATGCTCCCCGACGGCGAGCGCCTGCAGGCGCTGCTCGGCGCGCCGGCCTTCGCCGCGCTCGCGCCGCGGCTGGCCGAGCGCGGCGTCGACGAGGCCACCGCCGACCGGCTGAAGCCGTTCGCGGCGATGACGATGCTGCTGCAACCGGCGGGCGGCGGCCAGCCGCCGCTGGATCTGGTCCTGTATCTTAACGGCCGCCAGCTCGGCAAGCGGGTCGACGGGCTGGAGACGGTCGACGAGCAGCTGGCCGTGCTCGACAGCCTGGCGCTGGCGGACCAGACGCGCATGCTGAAGGAGCTGCTCGCGCGGCCGGGTGAGGTGGACGGCTACGTCGAGCAGCTGGTGGCGGCGTACCTCGACGAGGACCTGCGGGCGATGGAGCAGCTGATGGAGCGCGGCGTGCCGCTGGGCCCCGACAGCGAGCGGCTGCAACAGGAGTTCGGCGAGACCTTCCTCTACCGCCGCAACGAACTGATGGCCGAGCGCATGGACGCGCTGTTCCGGCGGGAGAAGGCGTTCGTCGCGGTCGGCGCGCTGCACCTCGCCGGCGAGCGCGGGGTGCTGCGGCTGCTGGAGCAGCGCGGCTACACGGTCACGCGCCGGCCGCTGTAGGCGCGCGCAACGATGCGAAGGAGAGCGCAACGATGACGCAACAGGCGTTGAACGTGCTGGGCACGCCGCTGCAGGAATGCTGCAGCGACCCGGTGACCGGCTTCTATCGCGACGGCCGCTGCCGCACCGGGGCCGAGGACCGCGGGCTGCACGTGGTCTGCGCGCGGGTCACCGCCGAGTTCCTTGCCTTCAGCCGCGCGCGCGGCAACGACCTGGTGACGCCGCACCCGGAAGCCGGCTTCCCGGGGCTCAAGCCCGGCGACCGCTGGTGCCTGTGCGCGGCGCGCTGGCACGAGGCGATGCAGGAGGGCGTCGCGCCGCCGATCATCCTCGGCGCCACGCACGAGGCGGCGCTCGAGGTCTGCGACCTCGACGACCTGAAGCGCCACGCGCTCGATCTGATGTAACGCCGCCGGCGCAGCATGAACTCCGGGCCCCCGGCGCGCGTCGAACGCTTACCCGGCGGCGGCCGGCCGCGGGATCTCGATTCGTTCCGCGCGCCGTGACGGCGCGCATCGTCGTCCCGAAACCAACCGAGGAGAGACAGCCATGGCAGGCAGGAAAATCCTTCTGATCGCCGGCGATTTCGGCGAGGACTACGAGATCATGGTGCCGTTCCAGGCGCTGACGATGGTGGGGCACGAGGTGCACGCCGCCTGCCCCGACAAGAAGAAGGGCGATGCGATCGCCACCGCGATCCACGACTTCGAGGGGCAGCAGACCTACAGCGAGAAGCGCGGGCACAACTTCACGCTCAACGCGACCTGGAGCGAGGTCAAGCCCGAGAGCTACGACGCGCTGGTGCTGGCCGGCGGCCGCGCGCCCGAGTACCTGCGGCTCGACGAGCGCGTCATCAAGGCGGTGCGCCACTTCGCCGAGGCGGGCAAGCCGATCGCCGCGATCTGCCACGGCATCCAGATCCTGACCGCGGCCGGCGTCGTGAAGGGCCGCAGGCTGACCGCGTACCCGGCGGTGAAGCCGGAGGTGGAGGCCGCGGGCGGCACCTGGGTGGACGTCCGCATCGACGGCGCCACCGCCGACGGCAACCTGGTGACGGCGCCGGCCTGGCCGGCGCACCCGGCGTGGCTGGCGGAGTTCGTCAAGGTGCTGGGCACCCGCATCGAGCACGGGGCGCTCAAGGCC
>CAZGTK010000380.1:0-3027 GCA_964528415.1 uncultured Burkholderiales bacterium
GCGTAGAAGAACGAGGTCGAATTCTGCTGCCGAGGCGGGCGGTGCCAGTCGAGCGCGAAGGCGAGCGCGGTCCAGCCGGTCTGCGGCCGCAGCTTCTCCTGGCCGACGTAGTGGGCCCAGCCGCCGCCTGACTGGCCGACGCAGCCGCACAGCATCAGCATGTTGATGATGCCGCGGTAGTTCATGTCGGAGTGGTACCAGTGATTCATCGCCGCGCCGATGATGATCATCGACTTGCCCTGCGTCTTCTCGGCATTGTCCGCGAACTGACGCGCCACGGTGATGACCTGCTCGGCCGGCACGCCGGTGACGGCCTCCTGCCACTTCGGCGTGTAGGGGACGTCGTCGTCGTAGGTCGCGGCCACGTTGTCGCCGCCCAGCCCCCGGTCGATGCCGTAGTTGGCCACCAGCAGGTCGAATACCGTCGCCACCAGCGCCTCGCCGTCGGCGAGCTGGAGCTTCTTGACCGGCACGTTCCTCACCAGCACGTCGGTGCCCTGGTCGTTGTGGCGGAAGTGCTCGTGGGCGATGCCGCCGAAGTACGGAAAGGCGACGCCGGCGACGTCGTCGCGGCCGTCGATGAGGGTGAGGCGCAGCTTCGTCTCCGCGCCGGTCGTGCCGTCCTTTTCCTCCAGATTCCACCTGCCCTGGTCCTCGCCGGGCTTCTGGCTCCAGCGGAAACCGATGGCGCCGTTGGGCGTCACGGCCCGGTTCGAGACCTCGTCCCAGGCCACCGTCTTCCATTCCGGGTTGTTGGCGTGTCCCAGGCCGCCGCCGAAATCGGAGGCGCGCACGAAGCGGTCCGGCACCAGGTGCTGGCCGCGCCGGACGAGCCGCACCAGCATCGGCAGGTCGGTGTAGCGGCGCGCGTAGTTCTGGAAGTACGGCGCCTGGCGCTCGAGATGGAACTCGCGCAGGATGACGTGGCCCATCGCCATCGCCAGCGCCGCGTCGGTGCCCTGCTTGGGGTGCATCCAGAGGTCGGCCAGCTTGGAGACCTCGGCGTAATCCGGGGTGACCGCCACCACCTTGGCGCCCTTGTAGCGCACCTCGGTGAAGAAGTGCGCGTCCGGCGTGCGCGTCTGCGGGACGTTGGAGCCCCACGCGATGAGGAAGGTGGAGTTGTACCAGTCGGCCGATTCCGGCACGTCGGTCTGCTCGCCCCAGGTCTGCGGGCTGGACGGCGGCAGGTCGCAGTACCAGTCGTAGAAGCTCATGCACACGCCGCCGATCAGCGACAGGTAGCGGCTGCCGGCGGCGTAGGAGACCATCGACATGGCGGGAATCGGCGAGAAACCGATCACGCGATCGGGCCCCCAGGTCTTCACCGTGTAGGCGTTGGCCGCCGCCACCAGCTCGTTGACCTCGTCCCAGGTGGAGCGCACGAACCCGCCGAGCCCGCGCCGCGACTTGTACGAGTTGCTCTTCGCCGCGTCCTCGACGATGGACGCCCATGCCTCCACCGGCTTCATCGTCTGTCGCGCCTCGCGCCACAGCTTGAGCAGCCGCCCGCGGACCATCGGGTACTTGATGCGGTTCGCGCTGTAGAGGTACCAGCTGTAGGAAGCCCCGCGCGAGCAGCCGCGCGGCTCGTGGTTGGGCATGTCGGGGCGCGTGCGCGGATAGTCGGTCTGCTGCGTCTCCCAGGTGACGATGCCGCCCTTCACGTAGACCTTCCAGCTGCACGAGCCGGTGCAGTTGGTGCCGTGGGTCGAGCGCACGATCTTGTCGTGCTGCCAGCGCTTGCGGTAGCCGTCCTCCCAGGTCCGGTCCTCCCGGGTGGTGACGCCGTGCCCGTCGGAGAACGTCTCCCGCTCCTGGGTGAAGTACTTGAGGCGGTCGAGAAAGTGGCTCATGACTGTTTCCTCACTAAACGATGGTCGCGCCGCTCAGCACGGCACCTCGGCCTGCTTGCGCGAGTAGAACCACCACGTCACCACGATGCAGCTCAGGTAGAACGCGATGAACAGGTAGAGCGCCAGCTCGGGCCCGCCCGACAGCGCGATCGACGTGCCGTAGGACTTCGGGATAAAGAAGGCCCCGTAGGCCGCCACCGCCGAGCTGAAGCCCAGGACCGCCGCCGACTCCTTGCCGGCGTTGCGCAGCGATGCCGCCTTCGCCTCGCCGGTGGCGCCGGCGCTCCAGCGCTCGTGCAGGGTGCGGAAGATGATCGGAATCATGCGGAACGTGGAGCCGTTGCCGATGCCGGTCGTCAGGAACAGCAGCATGAACATGGCGAAGAAGCCCCAGAAGCTGCCGCCGCTCGCGCCGGAAGGCAGGAAATAGAGCACCCCGACCACCGCCAGCGCCATGACGATGAAGTTCCAGAACGTCACGCGCGCGCCGCCGAGCTTGTCCGAGATCCAGCCGCCCACCGGGCGGATCAGCGCGCCGACCATGGGGCCCAGGAACGCGTACTTGGTCGGGTCCACCATCGGGAACTGGGTCTTGATCAGCAGCGGAAAGCCGGCCGAGTAGCCGATGAACGAGCCGAAGGTGCCGATGTAGAGCCAGCACATGATCCAGTTGTGTTTGCGCTTGAAGATCACCGCCTGGTCCGAGAAGGACGCCCTGGCCGAGGCGATGTCGTTCATGCCGAACCACGCCGCCAGCGTCGCGGCGACAATGAACGGAACCCAGAAGAAGCCGGCGTTCTGCAGCCACATCTGCTTGGTGACCTCGCCCTTGGCCCAGGTCTGGGGCTCGCCGCCCAGCGCCCCGAACACCGCCATCGTGATGACCAGCGGCACCACGAACTGCACCACCGAAACGCCGAGGTTGCCGAGCCCGGCGTTGAGGCCCAGCGCCGTGCCCTGCTGCGACTTCGGGAAGAAGAAGCTGATGTTGGCCATGCTGGAGGCGAAGTTGCCGCCGCCGAAGCCGCACAGCAGCGCGATCACCAGGAAGGTCACGTAGGAAGTGCCGGGATCCTGCACGGCGAGCCCCATCCAGAACGCCGGGATCGCCAGCGACGCCGTGCTGAGCGTGGTCCACAGCCGGCCGCCGAAGATCGGCACCATGAAGGAG
>CAZGTK010000381.1:0-3022 GCA_964528415.1 uncultured Burkholderiales bacterium
CGCCGATCAGCGCGCCGGCCGCTGCGGCCGCGTCGCCGCCGGCGTCGCGATCCGGCTCTACAGCGAGGAGGACTACGGCGCGCGTCCGCGCTACACCGATCCCGAGATCCTGCGCTCGTCGCTGGCGGCGGTGATCCTGCGCATGAAGTCGCTGAAAATCGGCGACGTCGAGGACTTTCCCTTCCTCGAGGCGCCGAGCCCGCGCCAGATCGCCGACGGCTACCAGCTGCTCGCGGAGCTAGGCGCCGTGGACGAGAGCCGACGCCTCACCGCCGTCGGCGCGCAGCTCGCCCGCTTCCCGATCGACCCGCGCATCGCGCGCATGATCGTCGCCGCGCGCCAGGAGAACTGCTTGCACGAGATGCTGATCATCGCGGCGGCGCTGTCGATCCAGGACCCGCGCGAGCGCCCGTTCGAGCGCGCCCAGGCGGCCGACGACGCGCATCGCGCGTTCCACGACGAGCGCTCCGATTTCCTGTCGTTCCTCAAGCTTTGGCAGTTCTTCGACGAGGCGATCCGGAACAAGAAATCCAACCGCAAGCTGGCCGAGACCCTGGCGGAGCGTTTCCTTTCGCAGCGGCGCCTGCGCGAGTGGCGCGACGTTCACGCGCAGCTTGCGTCCCTGACCGGCGAGCTGGGACTGCGCGCGAACGAGGTGCCGGCCACGTACGAGCAGATCCATCGTGCGCTGCTGGCCGGCCTGCTCGGCAACATCGGCGCCAAGGGCGACGAGCCCGGCGAGTACAAGGGCGCGCGCGGCATCACGTTTCACATCCATCCGGGATCGGGACTGCGCAGGAAGCAGCCGAAGTGGGTGGTGGCGGGCGAGCTGACCGAGACCGCGCGGCTCTATGCGCGCTGCGTCGCCGCGGTCGAGCCGGAGTGGATCGAGCGCGCCGCGGAGCACCTGGTCAAGCGCACCTGGTTCGAGCCGCGCTGGGAGAAGACGCGCGCGCAGGTGGTGGCCTGGGAGCAGGTCTCGCTCTACGGCGTGATCGTGATTCCGCGGCGCAAGGTTCATTACGGCCCCATCGACCCCAAGGCCTCGCGCGAGACCTTCATCCGCGAGGCGCTGGTGGCGGGCGAGTTCGACTGCCGCGCGGAGTTCTTCCGCCACAATCAGCGGCTGCGCCGCGAGGTCGAGGAGCTGGAGCACAAGGCGCGGCGCCAGGACGTGCTGGTGGACGAGGAGCGCATGTTCCGCTTCTACGACGAGCGCGTGCCGGCGGACATCGTCAACGGCGCCGGGTTCGAGCGCTGGCGCAAGGACGCCGAGGCGAAAGCGCCGCGGCTCCTTTTCATGGCGCGCGACGACCTCATGCGCCACGAGGCCGAGCACGTCACCGCCGAGCTCTATCCCGAGCGCATGGACGCCGGGGGCGCGCAACTCAAGCTGGCCTACCGGTTCGATCCCGGGCACCCGCTCGACGGCGTCACGGTCACCGTGCCGCTGCACCTGCTCAACGCGCTGCCGGCGGCGCGCTTCGACTGGCTGGTGCCGGGCCTGCTGCGCGAGAAGGTCAACGCGCTGATCCGCGCGCTGCCCAAGCAGCTGCGCCGTGCGTTCGTGCCGATTCCCGAGGCCGTGACCGAGGCGCTGGTCGCGCTCGACCGCGAGCCGCGCGAGCGGCCGCTCGCCGAGGCGCTGGCGGCGGTGCTCTCCAGGCTGCGTGGCGTCGAGGTGACGGCGGAGGCGTTGGCGGAGGCGAAGCTGCCCGCGCACCTGAGCATGAACTTCCGCGTCGTCGACGAGAGCGGCGCCGAGGCGGCGATGGGCCGCGACTTCGCGGAGCTCAAGGGGACGCTCGGCGGCCGGGCGGAGGATTCGTTCGCGCCGGAGACGGCGTGGGAGCGCGCCGGGCTCAAGGCGTGGGACGACATCGAGCTGCCGGAGGCGGTCGAGTTCCGCCGCGGCCGGGAGAAGCTCACCGGCTACCCGGCGCTGGTGGATGAGGGCGCCGAGGGCGTGCGCCTCACGCTGCTGGAGACGCCCGCCAAGGCGGCCGCCGCCACCCGCGGCGGTGTCGGCCGGCTGGTGCGCCTCGAGCTCAAGGAGCAAATGAAGGCGCTGGAGCGCGCGGTCACCGGCTCGCGCGAGCTCGCGCTGCTCTACGCGCCGTACGGCGACGGCGACGCGCTCAAGGAGGAGATTCTCGGCGCGGTGGTGGACCGGGCGGTGTGGACCGACGAGACGCCGATCCGCAGTCGCCGCGACTTCGACGCGCGCCTTAAGCCGGTGCGCGCGAAACTGCAGGTGGTGGGGCAGGAGTACGTGCGGCTGCTCGCCGAGATCCTCACGCAGGCGCAGGCGGTGCGCAAGGCGCTTGCCGGCCCGACGGTGAGGGCCTGGAAGCACGTCGGGCCGGATCTCGCGTGCCAGCTCGAAGGGCTGGTGCATCGCGGCTTTCTCGCGCGCACGCCGTACGCCGTGCTGCAGAGCTTTCCGCGCTACCTGAAGGCGATGCAGCGGCGCATCGACAAGCTGCGCGACGGAGCCGAGCGCGACGCCAGGTGGACCGCGGAGATCCAGCGCCTGAGCGCGGCGTGGCAGGAGCGGCAGGAGAAGTTCCGCAAGGCCGGCCGCCACGACCCGCGCCTCGACGCGTTCCGCTGGATGATCGAGGAGCTGCGCGTGTCGCTGTTCGCGCAGGAGCTGAAGACGCCGTATCCGGTGTCGGTCAAGCGGCTCGACCGGCTGCTCGCGGAGCTGCGCTGATGACGCCGGTCCTCGTCGCCCGGGGCGTGACCAAGGTCTATCGCATGGGCGAGGTGGAGGTGCGCGCGCTGCGCGGCGTCGACCTCGACCTCTACGCCGGCGAGATGGTGGTGCTGCTGGGCCCCTCGGGCAGCGGCAAGTCGACGCTGCTCAACATTCTCGGCGGGCTCGACGTGCCCACGTCCGGCACGGTCACGTACCGGGACCACGACCTTACCGCGGCCGGCGAGGACGAGCTCACGCGCTTCCGGCGCGAGCACGTCGGCTTCGTGTTCCAGTTCTACAACCTGATCCCGAGCCTCACCG
>CAZGTK010000382.1:0-3019 GCA_964528415.1 uncultured Burkholderiales bacterium
GAGGCGCTTGAGGCCCGCCGCCGCCAGGATGACGGCGGCGTAGCGACCCTCGTCCAGCTTGCGCAGGCGCGTCTGCACGTTGCCGCGCAGCGTCTCGACCTTGAGCCGCGGATGGCGCGCGAGGATCTGGCTCTGCCGCCGCAGGCTCGAGGTGCCCACGACCGCGCCCGGCGGCAGCTCGGCGAGCGAGCCGTGGCGGTTGGAGACGAAGGCGTCGCGCGGGTCCTCGCGCGCGCCGATGGCGGCGATGGCGAAACCCTCCGGCAGCGCCATCGGCACGTCCTTCATCGAATGCACGGCGATGTCCGCGGCGCCGGACTCCAGCGCCGTCTCCAGCTCCTTGACGAACAGCCCCTTGCCGCCGATCAGCGCCAGCGCCGTGTCGAGAATGCGGTCGCCCTGGGTCGTCATGCCGAGAATCGAGACGTCGCACTGCGGGTATAATTCACGCAGGCGGTGTTCGATGTGACGCGCCTGCCACATCGCCAGCGCGCTTTCGCGCGTGGCGATCACGATGCGGCGCGGCGGCGGGCCGGCAGGCGGAGCGCGTCGGGCAGGATCAGGATGCACTACGCGACTCTCGGAGACAAAGGCATGCGCTGGCGGATTCTTCTGTTGCCGCTGATTCTAGCATGGGGCCTCGCGGCCCCTGCGGCGGCGAGCAGCGCGATTCCGACGGCGACGAGCCTGCAGAGCGCCGCGGCGCAGGCGGCGCGCGCCGGCCAGGTCGTGCTGGTCGTGTTCACCGTGTATGACTGCCCGTACTGCGCGATCGCCATGAACGATTATCTGATCCCGATGGCCAAGGACCCGGCTTACCGGGCCAAGGTGCGCATCCTCGAGGTCAAGATGGATCAGCAGACGCCGCTTACCGACTTCGCCGGCCGCCGCTCGACGCACGAGGGCTTCGCCTTCGCCCAGAAAGTGCGCGTCGCGCCCACCGTGAAGGTCTACCTCCCGAGCGGCGAGAGCGCCGCCGAGCCCATCGTCGGGCTCACGCTGGAGGATTTCTACGGCGCCTACGTGAACCGCGCCATCGACGACGCGCTGACCAGGTCCCGCGCCGCGAGCCGATGAATCCGCCGCCGGACGACTCCGCGTCCCCGGACAAGGACGCGCCGCTGCGCGAGGACATCCGGCTCCTCGGGCGCATTCTCGGCGACACGCTGCGCGACCAGGAGGGCGACGACGCCTTCGAGCTGATCGAGTCCATCCGCCGCACCGCGGTGCGCTTCCACCGCGACGAGGACGCCGACGCGCGCCACGAGCTGGAGGCGACCCTCAACGCGTTGACCGACCACGACGCCATCCTGGTGGTGCGCGCGTTCAGCTATTTCTCGCAGCTGATGAACATCGCCGAGGACCAGCACCACAACCGCCGCCGGCGCGCGCACCTGCTGGCCGGCTCGCCGCCGCAGGAGGGCACCGTCGGCCGCGCGCTCGCGCGCCTGCGCGAGGCCGGCGTCGGCCCCGAGCGCATTGCCGCGTTCTTCCGCGACGCCCTGATCGCGCCGGTCCTGACCGCGCATCCGACCGAAGTGCAGCGCCAGAGCATCCTCGACCGGCAGCTCGAGCTCGCCCGCCTGGTGGCGGAGCGCTCGCGCGACGGCCTGGCGCCCGCGGAGCTGGCCGAGAACGAGGAGGCGATGCGGCGCGCCGTGCTGACGCTGTGGCAAACGCGCATGCTGCGACTCGTGCGGCTGAACGTCGAGGACGAGATCGACAACGGGCTGGCCTACTTCCGCTCCACGTTCCTGACCGAGCTGCCGCGGCTCTACGGCGAGATCGAGGACGCGCTCGCCGGCGCGGCCCATGCGGGCGCCGTGGCGCTGCCCCGCTTCCTCTTCATCGGCAGCTGGATCGGCGGCGACCGCGACGGCAACCCGTTCGTCACCGCCGACAAGCTGCGCCACGCCGCGCGCGAGCACTCGGCGCTCGCCTTCGACTACCTGCTCGGCGAGACCCACAGGCTGGGCTCGGAGCTCTCGCTCGCCACGCGGCTCGTCGAGGTCACGCCGGAGCTCAACCGGCTGGCGGAGGCCTCCCACGACTCGGCGCCGTCGCGCGCCGACGAGCTGTACCGGCGCGCGCTGATCGGCATCTACGCGCGGCTCGCCGCGACCGCCCGCGCCCACGGCCACACCGTCATCGCCCGCTTTCCGCTCGGCGACGCGACGCCCTACGAGAGGGTGCAGGCATTCATCGACGACCTCGACGTCATGATCGACTCGCTCAAGCGACACGGCTCGACGCCGGTGGCCCGCGGCCGCATCCGCAGCCTGCGCTGCGCCGCCACCGTGTTCGGCTTTCACCTGGCGCCGATCGATCTGCGCCAGCACAGCGGCGTGCACGAGCAGGTGGTCGCCGAACTGCTCGCGCGCGCCGGCGGCGCGGACTACGCCGCGCTCGGCGAGTCGGGCCGGCGGGCGCTGCTGGCGCAGGAGCTCGCGGGCGCCCGGCTGCTGTCTTCGCCCTTCGCGCAGTACTCGGAGACGGTGCAGAACGAGCTCGCGATTCTGCGCGCCGCCGCCGACGTGCAGGAACGGCTGGGCGCGGACGCGGTGCCGAATTATGTCGTCTCCAAGGCCGACGACGTCAGCGACCTGCTCGAGGTGGCGGTGCTGCTGAAGGAGGTCGGGCTGGTGGAGCCCGGCGCAGGCCCCGCGGCGCGGCTCAACCTGATCCCGCTGTTCGAGACCATCGCCGACTTGCGCCGCTGCGGCGAGGTGATGGACGCCGCGTTCAGCCTGCCGGCTTACCGCGCGCTGGTCGCGAGCCGCGGCGAGGTCCAGGAAGTGATGCTCGGCTACAGCGACAGCAACAAGGACGGCGGCTTCCTGACCTCCAGCTGGGAGCTGTACAAGGCGCAGCGCACGCTGGTCGAGGTGTTCCACCGCCATGGCGTGAGGCTGCGGCTGTTCCACGGCCGCGGCGGTACCGTCGGCCGCGGCGGCGGGCCGAGCTACCAGGCGATCCGCGCGCAGGCGCCGGGCACGGTGCGCGGCCAGATCCGCCTCAC
>CAZGTK010000383.1:0-3015 GCA_964528415.1 uncultured Burkholderiales bacterium
GACGATGCCGGAGGCGGTCTTGCGCTCCTCTTCGACGCGCTTGACGATCACGAGGTCGTGCAGCGGACGAATCTTCATTTGAAAGCCTCCTGACAGTTCGTTCGGATGGGTGCGATAAGGGTGAATAGCGCGGCTTGCGCGCTACCGTCGCGGAGATTTGGGCCGCTGCGCGGGATTTCAAGAGGTCCCGGGGGAATTCCGCCGCGGGTTTAAAAAAGCGCTTAAATAGAATGACCTGCGCACGACGGGCGGCGCTGCGCCGAGGCCTGCTTGGAGCGGGGCCGGGCTTGCGGGTAGCATCGGGCGATGCTCTCCGCCCCCACGCCGGCGCCGCCCGACGCGCTTGCCTGCGCGCTGCCCGACTACGACGGCGGCAGCCTCGTCAACCTGATGGCGTCGGTGCTGGGCGCCTTCGGCGCCGCGCCCGAACGCCCGCAGCTGCGCAAGCTCCCCGCCGCCGATCTGGCGGCGGCGCGCCACGTCGTGCTCCTGGTGGTGGACGGCCTCGGCTACCGTTATGTCGAGCGCCACGCAGCCCCCGGCAGCGCGCTGCGCCGTCACCTGCGCGGGAGCCTGACGTCGGTCTTTCCGTCGACGACCGCGACCGCGATCACGGCGCTGCACACCGGGCTCGCGCCTCGCGAGCACGGGCTCACGGGGTGGTTCACCTGGCTCGGCGAGGCCGGCGTGACGGCGGTGCTGCCGTTCCGGCGGCGGGAAGGGGGCGTTCCGCTGGGGGCTCTCGGCGTCGCGCCCGCGGACGTTTTCGTCGGCCCGCCGCTGTTCGACCGTCTCCAGGCCGAGACCTGGGTGGTCTCGCCGCGTTCGATCATCGACTCGGACTACAATCGCGCGCATTGCGGCGGCGCCCGGCGGGTGGGGTACGGCGAGCTGGAGGAGCTGTTCGGGCTCGCGGCGGCGGCCGTGCGCGAGAGCCGCGGCCGCGCATACGTCTACGCCTACACGCCGGAGTTCGACGCCATGGCGCACGTGTTCGGCGTCGGCAGCCGCCAGTGCCTCGACGTGCTGCGCCGGGTGGAGGCGGGGTTCGAGGCGCTGCTCGCCGCGCTGGCCGGAACGGACACCGCGATCGTCGTCACCGCCGACCACGGCTTCATCGACACGGTGCCGGAGCGGCGGCTCGATCTGGCCGATTTTCCGGCGCTGGCCGAGCTGCTGGACGCGCCGCTGTGGGGCGAGCCGCGTGTGGCCTTCTGCCGCGTGCGCCCGGGGGCGGCGGACGAGTTCGGCCGCCGCGCGGGGGAGCTGCTCGGCGGCATGGCGCGGGCGTATCCCAGCGCCGAGCTGGTCGAGGCCGGCTGGTTCGGGCCCGCGCCTTCGCATCCGCGGCTCGCCGAGCGCGTCGGCGACTGGACGCTGGTGATGGAGCGGGACTACACGCTGAGGGACTGGCTGGCGGGCGAGAGGCGCTTCGTCCAGGTCGGCATCCACGGCGGCGTCAGCGAGGACGAGATGCTGATACCGCTGGTGGCGGTCAACGCATGAGAAAGCGAGGCGGGCGATGGACGTGAAGCGCGGCGGGGTCAGAATTCATTACGAAGTGAACGGCGACGGGCCGTGCGTGGCGCTGTCGCACTCGCTGGCGTGCCATTCGGCGATGTGGGAGCCGCAGATCGCGCACCTGAAGCGGCGCTATGGCGTGCTGACGATCGACACGCGCGGGCACGGGCTGTCGGACGCGCCCGCCGGGCCGTACACCCTCGATCAGCTCATGGAGGACATCGTCGCGGTGCTCGACGACCACGGCGTCGGCCGCGTTCATTTCGTCGGCCTGTCGATGGGCGGCATGATCGGCCAGCTGCTGGCGCTCGCGCATCCCGGGCGGCTCGCGAGCCTCACGCTGGCGGACACCACCAGCCGCTTCCCGCCGGGCTCGGACAAGGTCTGGGCCGAGCGCATCGCGACGGCCACCGGCCAGGGCATGCAGGCGCTGGTGGAGCCGACGCTGGCGCGCTGGTTCACGCCGGACTTCCGCGCGCGCGGCGCCGACGTCCTCGAGCGCGTCGGCGCCATGATCCGCTCGACGCCGGTGGCGGGCTACGTCGGCTGCTGCCACGCCATTCCGAAGATCGACACCACCGAGAGGCTGGGCGAGATCCGCTGCCCGGCGCTGGTCATGGTGGGCGAGGACGATCCGGGCACGACGGTGGCGATGGCGAAGACGATCCACGACGCGATCCAGGGTTCCGAGCTGACCGTCATCCCGAAGGCCTCGCACCTTTGCAACCTGGAGCGCCCGGACGCGTTCAACCGGGTTCTGGACGGATTCCTCGAGCGGGTGGCGGCGCGCTGAACGGCCTCTTGCGCGCGCGCCCCGGTTAGGCGAGGATTTCGCGCTTTCCGCAGCCCGCGCCCATCGCCATGACGCCGAAGCCGACCCTGCAGGACGTGCTGCTGGCCCACGCCCGCATCCGCCCGTACATCCACCGCACGCCGGTGCTGACTTGTGCCACCCTCGACCGCGCGACCGGCGCGCGCCTTCATTTCAAGTGCGAGAACTTTCAGAAGGTGGGCGCGTTCAAGGCGCGCGGCGCCACCAACGCCGTGTTCTCGCTCGGCGACGGGGAGGCGGCCCGCGGCGTGGTGACGCATTCGTCCGGCAACCACGCCGCCGCGCTGGCGATGGCGGCCGGCCGGCGCGGCATTCCGGCCTACATCGTCATGCCGGACAACGCGCCGCAGGTGAAGAAGGACGCGGTGGCGGCGTACGGCGGGCGCATCGAGTTCTGCGCGCCGACGCTCGAGGCGCGCGAGCAAGCGTGCGCGCGCGTCGTCGCCGAGACCGGGGCGCAGCTTGTCCACCCGTACAACGACGAGCGCGTGATGGCGGGCCAGGGCACGGCCGCGGTCGAGTTGCTGGAGGAGGTGCCCGACCTCGACGTCGTGCTGACGCCGGTGGGCGGCGGCGGCCTGCTTTCCGGCACCGCGGTGGCGGTGAAGGGCCTGAACGGCGGCATCCGGGTGCTCGGCGCCGAGCCGGCCGGCGCCGACGAC
>CAZGTK010000384.1:0-3012 GCA_964528415.1 uncultured Burkholderiales bacterium
ATCGCGCGCGCGAGCGCGGCGAGCAGCGCGACCGTCTCCTCGGTGACGAGGTTCTTGGACAGGTCGACGGTGAGCCCGGCCGCCGCGACGCTGAAGCGGCGCGCCCGCTCGGGGTCGCTCTCGAACAGCGCGCGCAGGTGCGCGCCCGCGAGCGCGCGCCGGTGCTCGGCGAGCGCGCGCCATTCGGGCGTGGCGGTGGGTCGGGTCATGTCGCGCGGGCTGCTCGGGATCGGCCTTGATTCTACCCGGTTGCCTGGGGGCGCGCCCCGGGAACGGCTACAATCGACGTCGATCCCGACGGGAGGCGAGCCATGCTCGGCGCATTGACCACGCTGCTCATCTACCAGCTCGCGGGCGAGGTGTTCGTGCAGGCGCTCGGCCTGCCGGTGCCGGGCCCGGTGATCGGCATGCTGGCGCTGTTCCTGACGCTGCTCGCGCGCGGCCGCGTCGGCGGGCCGATGCAGGACACCGCCAACGGCATCCTGCAGCACCTGTCGCTCTTGTTCGTGCCCGCCGGCGTCGGCGTCATGATCCACGTCGGCCGCATTCGCGACGAGTGGCTGGCGATCGGCGTCGCGCTGGTGCTGAGCACCGTGCTCACGATCGCGGTCACCGCGCTGACGATGCGCGCGCTGATGCGGCTCGCCGGCCGCCGGGAGCCGCGGCCGTGATTCCCGAGCGCATCGCGGACATCTGGGTCTATCTCGCCACCACCCCGCTGCTGGGCCTGACGGTGACGCTGGTGGCCTACCAGGCGGCCTACTGGGTCTACCGCAAGGGCAACTTCAATCCGCTGCTGAACCCGGTGGCGCTGGCGGTGGCGCTGCTGGTCGGGCTGCTCGCCGCGACCGGCACGCCGTACCGGACGTATTTCGACGGCGCGCAGTTCGTGCACTTCCTGCTGGGCCCGGCCACCGTCGCGCTGGCGGTGCCGCTCTACAACCAGCTCGACAAGCTCAGGCGCCTGCTGTGGCCGCTGCTGGGCGGGCTGCTGGCGGGCTCGGCGACGGCGGTGGCGAGCGCGGTCGGCATCGCCTGGGCTTTCGGCGCGAGCCGCGAAACCGTGGTTTCGATCGCGCCGAAGTCGGTGACCGCGCCGATCGCGATGGGCATCTCCGAGAAGATCGGCGGGCTGCCGTCGCTGACCGCCATCCTGGTCGTCGGCACCGGCATCCTCGGCGCGGTGCTGGCGCGCTACGTGCTCAACGCGGTGCGCATCGAGGATCACGCCGTGCGCGGATTCTCCGTCGGCGTCGCGGCCCACGGCATCGGCACGGCGCGCGCGTTCACGGTGAGCGAGGAGGCGGGCGCGTTCTCCGGCCTCGGCATGGGGCTCAACGCGCTGGCGACCGCGCTGCTGTTTCCGCTGCTGGCGCGCTGGCTCGGCTTCTTCTGACCGCTCGAAAGAAAGCCCCCGCGCGCGGCGGGGGCTCGGGTCCTGCGGCGGGAGGAATCAGGCCTTGCCCGACTTCTTCTTCGGCGCGGCAGCCTGGGCGACGTTGGCCTCGGTGGCCTCGGCCACCTGCTTGGCCGCCTTCGACAGCGTGTCGTAGGCCGTGTTGGCCGCGGCCACGCTGTTCTTGAACATGGCCATCATGGCGTCGGAGCCGGCCGGGGCCGATTTGGACGCCTCGTCGAGCTGCGACATCAGGTTCTGGTTGAGATCGGCGAAGCGCGCCTCGGCCAGCTTCTGCAGCTCGGCTTGCGTGGCGGCGGCGATTTCGTACAGGCTGCGGGCGTAGGCGGTCGCCGCTTCGGCGCGGGGCTCGGCCGGCGCCAGGCTGCTCAAGTCCTGCAGGCTCTTGGCCTCGGTGAGGGCGCGCACGGCCTTGGCGCCGTCGTCGAGGCTCTGGCGCAGCGTGGCGAGGTGGAGGTGCACGAGCTTCTCGGCGCTGCCGACGAGAATGTGGGCGGCGTTGACGGCCATCGCGACGTTGGCCTTGTGCTGGGCGGCGAAGTGTTCGGGGGTAGCGTACATGGTGAAGTCTCCTGGAGTGTCTTGCTGCGGAGCAGCATTGCAATTTTATTTTAAATTGTCGATTTGTCAAATGCGTTACCGGACCGACCATCGCCGCCGTGCCGCTCTGCACAACGCGTTTTGCGCCGCCCCGTCGGGCGTGAGCGCGCCGTGAGCGGGATCCTCCGCGCGCTCGCGGCCGGCTTCCGCAGCCTGCTCACGCCGCGCATGCTGACGCTTGCGGTGTGGCCGCTTCTGGCCGCGATCGGCGGCTGGCTCGCTCTGTCGTGGCTGCTGTGGGACTTCTGGCTGGGGCTGTTCGAGGGCCTGATCGCCGCCTCGCCGATGCGCGGCGTGCTCACCGATCCGGACTGGAGCTGGGTCCCGGACTCGCTCGGCGCCGTGTTCATGGTGGTCTTCCTGATCCCGGCGATCTGGCTCACCGCGCTCGCGATCGCGGCCGTGTTCCAGATGCCTTCGATGCTGAACCACGTCGCGGCGCGGCACTACCCGGCGCTGGAGCGCAAGCGCGGCGGCACCTTCGCCGGCAGCGTCTGGAACGCGCTCGCGGCGATCGGCGTCGTCGCGGTGCTGTGGCTGGCGACGCTGCCGCTGTGGCTGCTGGGCCCGCTGGGCCTCGCGGTGCCGATCCTGATCGCGGCCTACGTCAACCAGCGGCTGTTCCGCTACGACGCGCTGGGCGAGCACGCCAGCGCCGAGGAATTCAAGGCGGTGCTCGCGCGCGCGAAGCCGAGGGTGTACGTGCTGAGCGCGCTGGCGGGGCTGATCCAGTTCGTGCCGCTCGTGAACCTGCTGGGGCCGATCTACATCGGCCTCGTGTTCATCCATTTCTTCCTGCGCGAGCTGGCGGCGTTGCGCGCCGAGCGCGCCGCGGCGCCCGCGCCGATCTGACGCGCCAAAGAAAAAGCGGGCCCGCAGGCCCGCTTTCGCGGTCGGGGCCGCCGGGCGCCTACACGCGCTCGTAGATCGCGGCGATGCCCTGGCCGCCGCCGATGCACATCGTCACGAGGCCGTACTTGCCGCCGGTGCGGGCG
>CAZGTK010000385.1:0-3000 GCA_964528415.1 uncultured Burkholderiales bacterium
CCGCATCGGCACGCCGGCGATCACGACGCGCGGCTTCGAGGAGCTGGAGTCGGAGCAGCTGGCGAACCTGATCGCCGACGTGCTCGACGCGCCCGACGACGCGGCCGCCGGCCGCCGAGTGGCGGGCGCCGTGCGCGAGGTCTGCGCGCGCTTCCCCGTCTACGGCCGCGAGGTCGAGGCCGTCGCGTAGACGGCCGCGGCGGCACGGCGAACCCCGATGAAATGCCCCTTCTGCGGCGCGGACGACACCCAGGTGGTGGATTCGCGCGCGATTGAGGACGGCTACAGCATTCGCCGCCGCCGCCGCTGCGCGAGCTGCGAGAAGCGCTTTACCACCTACGAGAACGTCGAGCTGCGCCTGCCGCAGGTGGTGAAATCCGACGGCAACCGCTCCGAGTTCGACGTCGAGAAGCTGCGCACCGGCTTCATGCGCGCGCTGCACAAGCGGCCCGTGCCGGCGGAGAAAGTCGAGGCCGCGATCAAGAACGTCGTCCAGAGCCTGCTGGCGCTGGGCGTGCGCGAGATCAAGTCGCGCCAGATCGGCCAGATGGTGATGGAGGAGCTCTACAAGCTCGACAAGGTGGCCTACATCCGCTTCGCCTCGGTCTACCGCAGTTTCAAGGACGTCGACGACTTCCAGGACGCCATCGCCGAGGTGCGGCGGCCGCGCGCCAAGCGGGGCGGCTGACGTGGCGCACGCCGCCGACCACGCCTTCATGGCCGAGGCGCTGCGCCTGGCGGAGCGCGGCCTGAATACCACCTCGCCCAATCCGCGCGTCGGCTGCGTCGTCGTCAACGGAACCGAGGTGGTCGGCGTGGGCTGGCACGAGCGCGCCGGTGGTCCCCACGCGGAGATCGCGGCCCTCGAGCAGGCGGGCAGCCGCGCGCGCGGCGCGACCCTCTACCTCACGCTGGAGCCGTGCAGCCACCAGGGGCGCACGCCGCCGTGCGTGGAGCGCGTCGTCGCGTCGGGGGTCGCGCGCGTGGTGGCGGCGATGCAGGACACGGATCCGCGCGTCGCCGGACGCGGCTTCGAGCGGCTGCGCGCCGCCGGCATCGCGCTCGAGACCGGCGTGCTGGAGGCCGAGGCGCGCGCGCTCAACGTCGGCTTCGTCGCGCGCACCACGCGCGGCACGCCGTGGGTGCGGCTGAAGGCGGCGGCGAGCCTCGACGGGCGCACGGCGCTCGCCGACGGCGCGAGCCCGTGGATCACGGGGGAGGCGGCGCGCCGCGACGGCCACGCCTGGCGCGCGCGCTCGTGCGCGGTGCTGACCGGGATCGGGACCGTGAAGGACGACGATCCGCAGCTCACGGTGCGCCACGTGGCGACGCCGCGCCAGCCGCTCAAAGTCGTGGTGGACAGCCGGCTGGAAACGCCGCCGACCGCGCGCGTGCTCGACGGCGGGGGGGTTCTCGTCGCCGCGGCCCGCGAGGACCGCGAAGCGATCGCGGCGCTGGAAGGGCGCGGCGCGGAAGTCGTCGTGCTGCCGAACCCGCACGGCAAGGTGGACCTGCCCGGGCTCATGCGCGAGCTCGCGCGCCGCGGCGTCAACGAGGTGCTGGCCGAGGCCGGCACCAGGCTGAACGGCTCGCTGATCCGCGAGGGCGTGGTGGACGAGCTGCTGCTCTACCTCGCGCCGTGCCTGCTCGGCGACACGGCGGCGGGCATCGCCGCGCTGCCGGCGCTGGAATCGCTGGACGGGCGGCGCCGGCTCGTCGTCCGCGACCTGCGGATGGTGGGGGAGGATTTGCGCATCCTCGCGGCGCTGGTGTGATCTCGGGGCCGTTTCACCGCGGAGACGCGTGAAGAACCTGAATGCCCGAACCGCAGGGGACGCGAAGGACGCGGAGGAAGAACAGGTAGCCGGAAGCCGGAGCGGGTGCCGTGAGACGCGGTCGGAAGCCGGGTTTCCCTTTGCCACCGCTGCGGTGAAACCCTTGTTATCCTGCTCCGCGGCTGCGCGACTCCGCGGCTCGGCGCCCCGCATCCGTCCCCGGCAAACCGGGTAAAATACGCCTCCTTCTGAATCGACCACCTCCATGTTCACCGGCATCGTCGAGGCCGTCGGCCGCATCAAGCACGTGAGCTCGCTGGAGCGGGGCCTGCGCCTGTCCATCGCGCCGGGCGCGCTCGACCTCGCCGACATGAAGACCGGCGACAGCGTTGCCGTGAGCGGCGTCTGCCTGACCGTGATCGCGCTGGCGCCGGGCACGCTGACGGTGGACGTCTCGAGCGAGACGCTCTCCTGCACCGCCGGGCTCGACCAGCCCGGCGACGTCAATCTGGAGAAGGCGCTGCGGCTCGGCGACCGCCTCGGCGGCCACCTGGTCACGGGCCACGTCGACGGCGTCGGGCGCGTGACGCGCTTCGAGCGCGCCGGCGAATGCTACACGCTGGCGGTGGCGGCGCCGGCCGAGCTCGCGCGCTACATCGCGCGCAAGGGCTCGGTCACGGTGGATGGCGTGAGCCTCACGGTCAACGCGGTGGACGGCGCGCAGTTCGAGGTCAACCTGATTCCGCACACGCTGGAGGTCACCACGCTGAAACGCCTCGCGCCGGGCGCGGCGGTGAACCTCGAGATCGATCTGCTGGCGCGCTACGTCGAGCGGCTCGCCGCCGTGCAGGCCTGACCATGGCGATCAGCCCGACGGCCGACATCATCGCCGACATCCGCGCCGGGCGGATGGTGGTGCTGGTGGACGAGGAG
The DNA here is from genome assembly GCA_964528415.1 of uncultured Burkholderiales bacterium. Lineage (GTDB taxonomy): Bacteria > Pseudomonadota > Gammaproteobacteria > Burkholderiales > UBA6910 > DATIUV01. The sequence continues at coordinate 2,709 of CAZGTK010000385.1, forward strand.
GACCGCGAGAACGAGGGCGACCTGGTGCTGGCGGCGCAGTTCGTCACGCCGGAAGCCATCAACTTCATGGCCAAGTACGGGCGCGGGCTGATCTGCCTCACGCTGACCGAGGAGCGCTGCCGCCAGCTCAACCTGCCGCTGATGGTCTCGGCCAACCAGTCGCGCCTGGGCACCAACTTCACGGTTTCGATCGAGGCCGCCAGCGGGGTCACGACCTGCATCTCGGCCGCCGACCGCGCGCGCACCGTCGAGCTGGCGGTGAAGCCCGACGCGCGCCCCGAGGACCTGGTGC
>CAZGTK010000386.1:0-2986 GCA_964528415.1 uncultured Burkholderiales bacterium
GCAGAACATGCGCGAGCTGCTGCAGCAGATGGCGGTCGTGTCGGAGGCGGCCAAGCCGCTCGTCGAGGACCCGGCGGCGGCGATCCTGGAAGTCGACAAGGTCGTCGCCCACACGCTGCGGCGGCCGGATTTTCCCGCCGAGCACTTCGGCGTGCCGCTGGCCGGCAGCCTGATCCCCTGGATCGACAAGGAGATGGAGAACGGCCAGAGCCGCGAGGAGTGGAAGGGCCAGGCCGAGACCAACAAGATCCTGGGCCGCGAGGAGGCGCCGGTGCCGGTCGACGGCATCTGCGTGCGCGTCGGCGCGATGCGCTGCCACAGTCAGGCACTGACGGTGAAGCTCAAGCAGGACGTCCCGGTCGACGAGATCGAGGACATGTTGGGATCCGCCAACGACTGGGTGAAGGTGGTGCCCAATCGCAAGGAGGACAGCATCCGCGCGCTGACGCCGGCCGCGGTCACCGGGACGCTCGACGTGCCCGTCGGCCGGTTGCGAAAGCTCAACATGGGCGGCGAGTACCTGAGCGCGTTCACCTGCGGCGACCAGCTGCTCTGGGGCGCCGCCGAGCCGCTGCGACGCATGCTGCGCATCCTGCGCGAGGCGTGAGAGTCTTGGGCGTTCGCCGCTTGCCGGGTCGCCCGCGTTGACCCGCGCTCCGATCGACGTCGCCGTCGTCGGGGCCGACGACGCCCTCGGCGAGACCGTCCTCGAACTGCTTGCGGAGCGCGGCTTCCCCGCCGGCCGGGTGCACGTCCTGAGCGCCCTGCGCGACCCGGACGGCACCGCCGAGTTCGGCGGCAACGCGATCGGTCTCGAGAGCGTTCACGCGTTCGATTTCTCCCGGGTAGAACTCGCGATCTTCTGTGCCAGCGGCACGATCGCGGCGGAATGCGCGCGCCGCGCCGCGGATGCCGGCGCGCGCGTCATCGACACGTCGCCGCGCTTCCGGCTGGACGACGACGTGCCGCTGCTGGTGCCGCAGGTGAACGCGGCGCTCGCGCGCGAGGAGGCTCCCCTGTGGGCCGTGCCCGCGGCGTCGTCGGTGCCGCTGTCGCTGGTGGCGTCGCCGCTGATGTCCGCGTTCGGACTCGATTCGATCGGCGCGGTCGCGCTGTACCCCGTTTCGGCGAGCGGAAGCGCGGGAATCCGTGAACTCGCGGAGCAGACGCGTGCGCTCTTCAACCAGCAGTCGGCGTCGCCGGAGTTTTATCCCAAGCAGATCGCGTTCAACGTGCTGCCGCTGGTGGACGCTCTCGATGACTCCGGTGCCAGCCGCGAGGAAGCGGCGATCGCGGCCGAACTCGCCCGGATCCTGGAGGCGCCGGCCCTGGCGACGGGGATCACGTGCCTGCGGGTGCCCGTCTTTTACGGGCTCGGCATCGCGGCGACGGTGACGACGCGCGAGCCTGCAGCTGTGACGGATGTTCGGGAGTGTCTCGCGCAGGCGTCGGGCGTGCGGGTCATGGACGACCCGGACGAGCTCGATTTTCCGGCCCCTGCCACGGACGCGGTCAATCAGGACGAGGTGCTCGTCGGCCGGATACGGCGCAGCCGCGGCGACGATCGCACCGTGGACCTTTGGCTGGCAAGTGACAACCTGCGCCTGGGGCAGGCGCTCCCGGCGGTCCAACTCGCTGAACTTCTGGTTGAAAAATATCTTAGTTAGGACATAATGTAAGAGCCAGAATTAAGTTGCATACGTAACTATTTGATGTTAATTTGTTCTTCCCCAAGAACACCTAGGGAGGCCGTGTGCTGCAAGCCATTCTAAGAACCACATTCCTCTTGGGCGCCCTGTTCCTATCGGCGGCGGGGCATGCGGCCGGCCTTGGCAAGCTCAATCTCCAGTCGGCGCTCGGCGAAACGCTCAAGGCTGAAATCGACATCGTCGCGCTCAAGCCGGGCGAGCTGGAGTCGCTGGCGGCCCGCGTGGCCAAGCCCGAGACGTACAAGCAGGCCAACGTCGAGTACCAAGGCGCCGTCGCCACGATTCGCGCGAAGATCGAATCCGTCGGCGGTCGGCCGGTCATCCGCCTCAGCTCGACGCAGCCGATCAACGAGCCGTTCCTCAACGTCCTCGTCGAGCTCACCTGGGACCAGGGCTCGGTGCTGCGGGAGTACACGCTGCTGCTCGACCCGCCAACGTACACGCCGCCGCAGCCGGCCGCCCCCGTGACCCGCGGCGCGGAAGCAAAGCCGATCGAGCAGCCGAAACCGTCGGCGCCGGCTCCGGCCCCCGCTCCAGCCGCGGCGCCCGCACCCGCGGCGAAAGCGGCGCCGGCCCCCGGGCCGGCGTCGGCCGCTTATGGGGCCACCCCGGACACCTACGGCCCGGTGGTACGCGGGGACACGCTGAGCGGCATCGCCGAGCGGATGCGTCACCCCGGGGCGTCGCTCGAGCAGATGCTGTCCGCGCTGTTCCGGGCAAATCCGGACGCCTTCGTCGGCAACAACATGAACCGCCTCAAGACCGGCCCGGTGCTCAAGGTCCCGTCGCGCGACGAGGTCATGGCGATCGAGCAGAAAGAGGCTGTCCAGGAGTTTCGCACGCAGGTGGCGGACTGGCAGTCGTACAAGCAGAGCCTGGCAGGTGCCGCCGTCGGGGGCGCGCCGGCGGCCGGCGCCGACCGGACGGCCGCGGGCACGGTCACGGGCGCTGTCGCGGAGCGCGGACAGGGCCAGCAGCCGCCGAGCGAAGTCCTCAAGCTGTCGAAAGGCGAGGGCGCCAACGTCGCCAACCTGCAGGAGCGCATCCGCAGTCTCGAGGAAGAGAACGTCACCAAGGAAAAGGCGCTGAAGGAGGCCCAGGATCGGGTGGCTGCGCTGGAGAAAAACATCCAGGACATGCAGAAGCTGATCGAGCTGAAGGCGCAGCCGCCGGTGGCGGCGCCGGCCAAGCCTGCCGAACCCGCGGCCAAACCCGAGGCGCCCAAGCCCGTCGAGCCGGCAGCGAAGCCGGAGGCGGCTGCAGCGCCCGCGGCCCCG
>CAZGTK010000387.1:0-2985 GCA_964528415.1 uncultured Burkholderiales bacterium
CGGCTTCTTCGGCGTCGAGCGCTGGCAGCAGGCGCCGGCGTTGGCAGCCATTGCCCACGTGCTGGAGGACGAGCCGCACGAGCTCGCGATCGGGCGCCGCGGCGACGTCACGGTGCTGGCACCGGTGCTCGCCGCCGCCGGCATCGACCTCGGCGGCGAGGGCATCGCGGTACGCTACACGGGCGTCTGCCCGTTCCGCGGCGGCTACGCGCACCACGTCGTGCTGGAGACGCCGTTCGGCAAGGCGACGCTGCTGCTGTCCCCCGACAGGCCGCTGCGCTCCACGGTGGTCGCGGACCGTGACGGCCTCGCCGCGCTGGCCGCGCCGGCGAGGCAGGGCAGCTTCTCCCTGGTGGCCGAATCGCGGGAGGCGCTGCGGCGCATCTCCGCCATGGTGCAGCGGTGAGCGGGGCAGCGGCCGCGGCGGCGGCGCGGGGCGAGGCGCCTGCGCCGGAGAGCCTCGAGCAGTATCTGCCGTACCTTTACCGCTTCGCGCTGGGCCGGTTGCGCGACCCGGACCTGGCGCAGGACGCAGTCCAGGAGACGCTGGTGGCCGCGCTCAAGGGCGGGTCCCGCTTCGAGGGCCGCTCGGCGGTGCGCTCGTGGCTCACCGCGATCCTGAAGCACAAGGTGGTCGACATCCAGCGCGCCCGCGCCCGCGAGACACCGCTCGAAGCGGACGTCGCGGCGGACGAGGTCGAGGACGAGGCGTTCCGCGTCGACGGCCACTGGCAGCACCCGCCGGCGGAGTGGGGCAATCCGGACCGGGCGCTGGAGCAGCAGCGGTTCTGGGAGGTCTTCCAGCGCTGCATGGAGGGGCTGCCCGAGCGCGCCGCGCGCGCCTTCGTGCTGCGCGAGATCGACGGCGAATCGATCGAGGAGATCTGCCGCGTGCTGGGGATCTCCCAGAGCAACTGCTGGGTGCTGCTGCACCGGGCGCGCGCGCGGCTGCGCGATTGCCTCGAGCGGCGCTGGTTCCGCGCCGACTGACGCGCGGCCCCCGCGCGCCATCCGGGGTGCGATTCCGCGATTGGCGTAAAATGGCCGTTCCATGGCGCGCCCCCGTGCAATCCACGACGCCGTCGACGCCCCGCCGGCCGACGCCGCTTTCCAGGACCGGCTGCTGGAGCGGGTCTCGCGCACCTTCGCGCTGACGATCCCGCAGCTGCCGCCGCGGCTGCGCGCGGTCGTCGGCAATGCCTACCTGCTCTGCCGCGTCGCCGACACCATCGAGGACGATCCCTTGCTGCCCGCGGCGGCGAAACGCCGGCTGCTGGACCGCTTCGCCGCGCTGGTCGCCGGCGCCGGCGACCCCGGCCTCGGCGCCGATCTCGACGCCTCGCTGGCCGCGGCGACGCCGGCGGCCGAGCGCGAGCTGTGCCGCGAGGTGCAGCGCGTGGTCGCGATCGCCGCCGGGTTCGCGGGCGCGGAGCGCTCCGCGGTGGCGCGCTGCGTGCGGATCATGGCCGACGGCATGGCCTGGTTCCAGGAGCAGCCGCCCGAGCGGCGCGTGGCCGCGCTGCCGGATCTCGATCGCTATTGTTACGTCGTGGCCGGCGTCGTGGGCGAGATGCTCACCGACGTGTTCTGCCTGCACGATCCGCGCATCGCGGCCCAGCGGGACGAGCTGATGGAACTGGCGCGCTCCTTCGGCCAGGGCCTGCAGATGACCAACGTGCTGAAGGATGTTTGGGAAGATTACCGCCGCGGCGCCTGCTGGCTGCCGCAGGCGCTGTTCCAGGGGCACGGGGTCGACCTCGCGCGGCTAGCGCCGGGGCGCGGCGACGCCGCGTTTCGCGCGGGGCTGCGCGAACTGGTGGGCCGCGCGCACGGCCATCTGCGGCGCGCGCTCGACTACACCCTGCGCGTGCCGGCCGACCAGGCCGGCCTGCGTCGGTTCTGCCTGTGGGCGCTGTTCATGGCCGTGCTGACGCTCAGAAAGCTCGCGCGGCGCCTGGACTACGCCAGCGGGGCCGACGTCAAGATCTCGCGCGGCGCGGTGCGAGGCGTGGTGCTGGCCACCAGCGCGGCGGCGCGCTGGGACTGGGCGCTCGAGCACCTGTTCGCGGCCGTCGCCGCGGGGCTGCCGCCGGCGCAGATGCCGGACGCGAGCTGGTCGCCCCAGTCGCCGCCGCAGCCGCTGCAGGAGCATGCGATCGCGCGGGTCTAGCGCGCCGCCCGACGAATCCAGGAGACCGCCATGGACCATGTCTTCCACCGCAACGCCCGCGCCCAGCCGCCCCTTGCGGTCGGCGGGGAGGGCGCGTACCTCTTCGACGCGAACGGCAAGCGCTACCTCGACGCCTCCGGCGGCGCCGCCGTCTCCTGCCTCGGCCACGGCCATCCGGCGGTGATCCGCGCGCTCACCGAGCAGGCCCGCCAGCTCGCCTACGCCCACACGTCGTTCTTCAGCAACGAGCCGCTCGAGGCGCTGGCGGACTTCCTCGCCGACGCCGCCCCCGGCGACCTTACGCGCGTCTACTTCGTCTCCGGCGGCTCCGAGGCGGTGGAGGCGGCGCTGAAGATGGCGCGCCAGTACTTCCTCGAGATCGGGCAGACCCAGCGGCGGCATTTCATCGCGCGGCGCCAGAGCTACCACGGCAACACGCTCGGCGCGCTGGCGGTGGGCGGCAACCTGTGGCGGCGCGCGCAGTTCGCGCCGCTCCTGATCGACGCCCATCACGTCTCCCCGTGCTACCCGTATCGCGAGCGGCAACCCGACGAGAGCGACGCCGAGTTCGTCAACCGCCTGGCCGACGAGCTGGAGCAGACGATCCTGCGGCTCGGCGCGGACAGCGTCATCGCCTTCATCGCCGAGCCGGTGGTGGGCGCGACGCTGGGCGCGGTGCCGCCGGTGGGTGATTACTTCCGGCGCATGCGCGAGATCTGCGACCGCTACGGCGTGCTGATGATCCTGGACGAGGTGATGTGCGGCCTCGGGCGCACGGGCACATTGCACGCCTGCGAGCAGGAAGGCGTCGTGCC
>CAZGTK010000388.1:0-2982 GCA_964528415.1 uncultured Burkholderiales bacterium
GCGTGCCGCCGATGCCGAGCGAGAGGATGCCCGGCGGGCACCAGTCGGCGCCCATCACCGGCACCTGCGAGAGCACCCAGTCGACGATGGAATCGTTGGGCAGCAGCATCGCGAACTTGGACTTGTTCTCGGAGCCGCCGCCCTTGGCGGCGACGATCACTTCCACCTTGTCGCCCGGCACCAGCTGCACGTGCGTCACGCCCGGCGTGTTGTCTTTCGTGTTGACGCGCTTGCCGTCGGGATCGGCCAGCACGGAGCCGCGCAGCTTGTTGTCGGGATTCGTGTAGGCGCGGCGCACGCCCTCGTTGACCATTTCCTCGAGCGTCATCTTCACGTCCCAGCGCACGTCCATGCCGGCCTTGATGAAGGCGATCGCGATACCGGTGTCCTGGCAGATCGGGCGGTGGCCCTCGGCCGCCATGCGCGAGTTGATCAGGATCTGCGCCATGGCGTCCTTCGCCGCCGGCGACTCCTCGCGCTGGTAGGCCTCGTAGAGATTCCTGATGTAGTCGGCCGGGTGGTAGTAGGAAATGAACTGGAAGGCGTCGGCGACACTCTGGATGAAGTCTTCCTGCTTGATCGTGGTCATGACGTTTCTCCGTTTGGGCTGCCGGTCGCGTCGGCCGCGATGCGGCGGGGCGAGAGGCAAAGCGCAACCTGCTGCAGAAAAAAACTATTCTAAGGAGCGATCGCCCGGGTGTCTTGCGCTACATCAACAACGGATGGGGTTCACGCCTTCAGCGGCTCGGCAGTCGCCTCCTCGCTCGGCGCCTCCTCGTCCGGGCTTTCCTCGGGCGGCAGGTCGAGCTCGGGCGGCGCCAGCACCAGCACGACCCAGCCCGCCTCCGGCTCGAGTTTGCCGTCGACGACGAAAGCCTCCAGCTTGCCCTTCGGCGAAATGGCGAACAACGGCAGACCGTCCTTGCCGAGCGCCGCCTGCAGCGCGGCAAAGTCGAACGCCTCGCTGAGCCGCGTACCCCGCACCTCCGCCCCGCGGCCGATCATGCGCGCCAGGCGGCTGTAGGTGACGTCCTCGCCGAACAGCTCGTAGCCGGGATGCGGCCGCGACACGCGCAGGTTCTCGGGCGCGTTGCGCTCGGTCTCGGACTGCAGTGCCAGAATGTTCGCCGTGCCGAAGTCGCGCTTGAATCGCATGCCGGTCAGCGCGTTGAGCTCGGGCTGCGGCGACAGACCCAGCAGCCGGCCGAGACCGACCAGGTCGAGATAGCTGTCGGCATGTTCGGACGCCGGGCTGCCGTAGTACGTGGCGAGGCCTTCGGCGCGCGCGAGGCGAATGTTCTCCCAGCTCGCGTCGCACAGCAGCGTCGTGAAGCCGCGCTGGTTGAGCGCCCTGGAGATCGCGCGCGCCACAAGATTGGCGCCGACCACCAGCAGGCCGTTGGGCTCGGGCTCGGCCACCTTCAGCAGCCGGGCGAGGCTCTTGGCCGTGGCACTCTGGAACACCACGGTGCCGATGATGATCGCGAACGTGAGCGGCACCAGCAGATGGGCCTCGGCGTAGCCCTGCTGCTCCAGCTTGAGCGCGAAGATGGCGCTGATCGCGGCGGCGACGATGCCGCGCGGCCCGATCCACGCGATCATCGCGCGCTCGCGCCACTTGAGCGTCGAGCCCAGCGTCGAGGCAAGCACCTTGAGCGGCCGCGCGACGAATTGCATCACGGCGAACAGCACGACTGCGCCGATCCCGACCTGGGCCAGGGCCGAGAATTCGATCCGCGCGGCGAGGATGATGAACAGGCCCGAGATCAGCAGGATCGACAGGCTTTCCTTGAAATGCAGGATCTCGTCGATGCGCACGTCGCGCATGTTCGCAAGCCAGACGCCCATCACGGTCACGGCTAGCAGGCCCGACTCCTCCTGCAGCGTGTTGGCGACGCCGAACGCGAGCACGACGAGGCCGAGCGTCGCAACCTCGTGCAGGAAGTCGGGGATCCACTCCCGGCGCAGCGCGACGCCGAGCGCGTAGCCGGCTCCGGCGCCGATCGCCGTGCCGACGACCACGAGCTGCACCAGCGCCTGAGCCGTCGCGGCGAGGCCGCCGCCGGCCGTGGCGCCCTTGATGAACTCGAATACCAGCACCGCCAGAACGGCGCCGATCGGATCGATCAGGATGCCCTCCCAGCGCAGGACGTTGCCGATGCGCTGGGTCGGGCGCACCGCGCGCAGCATGGGCACGATGACGGTCGGACCGGTGACGGTCATCACCGCGCCGAACAGGATCGCGAGCGGCCACGACAGGCCGACCAGGGCGTGCGTCGCCCAGGCGACGATCCCCCAGGTGATCAGCGTGCCGACGCTCACCATCTTGAGGATCACGCGCTCGACGCCGCGCACCTCGCGGTAACGCAGCGTCATGCTGCCCTCGAACAGGATGATCGCCACGGCCATCGACACGAGCGGGAACAGCAGGTCGCCGAACAGGTCGTCGGGCATGAGCAGCCCGGTGGCGGGCCCGACGGCAATGCCGGCGAGCAGCAGGAACAGGATCGCCGGCAGCTTGAGCCGCCAGGCGACCCACTGGCAGACGACGCTCAGGCCCCCGATGAGCGCCAGCAGAAGGAGCGGATGTTCCGGCACGCCCGGCCGCTCAGCGCTTGAGCGACTCCACCACCAGCAGCGCCGTCATGTTGATGATGCGCCGCACGGTGGCGCTGGGCGTGAGGATGTGCACCGGCGCGGCCGCGCCCAGCAGCATCGGGCCGACGGTGATGCCCTCGCCGGCCGCCTCCTTGAGCAGGTTGAACGAGATGTTGGCGGCCTCGACGTTGGGCATGATCAGCAGGTTGGCGTCGCCCTTGAGGCGCGAGTTCGGGAACATCTGCAGGCGCGTCTCCTCGTCGAGCGCCGCGTCGCCGTGCATCTCGCCCTCGCATTCGAGGTCGGGCGCCAGCTCCTCGATCAGCTGCCGCGCCCGGGCCATCTTGGCCGCGGACTCGTCGCGGATGCTGCCGAAGTTGGAGT
>CAZGTK010000389.1:0-2955 GCA_964528415.1 uncultured Burkholderiales bacterium
CAGGCCCGCGGCGGCGAGGCTGCCCTGCAGAAACTCGCGGCGCGTGAGGCCGCCGGCGCCGGCCGGCGCCGCCGGCGCCATCGCCGCCTCGAGGTTTTGGTGACACTGGCAAAAGGGCTTGAGTCCGCTCGCACGCATGTCCTTGCTCCTTTGAGGGTGAGCGCCGCCCGGCGCGGGCGTGCATCCGGCCGGTAGAGCGGCCGCGTCGGGCGGGAGTTCCCGGTACAATTTTGCGCTGCCCCCGGAGCTCTCCGATGCCGTCGGAATTCGAGATCATCGAACGCTACTTCAACTGGCCCTCGCCCGGCGCGGTGCTCGGCGTCGGCGACGACGCGGCGCTGGTGCGCGCCGGCCCCGGCATGGACCTCGCGGTGGCCACCGACATGCTGGTGGCGGGCCGCCACTTTCCGCGCGACACCGATCCGGCGCGTCTCGGCCACAAGGCGCTGGCCGTCAACCTGTCCGACCTCGCCGCCATGGGCGCGCATCCGCGCTGGGCGCTGCTGGCGCTGGCGCTGCCGGAAGCCGACGAGGCGTGGCTTAGGGCGTTCGCCCAGGGCCTCGCGGCGCTCGCGCGCGCGCACGGCGTCGACCTCGTCGGCGGCGACACCACGCACGGGCCGCTCAACGTCTGCGTCACGGTGATGGGCGAGGTGCCGGACGGCGCGGCGCTGCGGCGCGACGGCGCCAAGGCTGGCGATGACGTCTGGGTATCCGGCACGCTGGGCGACGCCGCCCTCGCGCTGGCGGACCTGCAGCAGCAGGTCCGGCTCGCTCCGCAGGAGGCCGCCGCGGTGCTGCCGCGGCTCGAGACGCCGACGCCGCGCGTCGCGCTCGGCATGGCGCTGCGCGGCATCGCGCACGCCGCCATCGACGTCTCCGACGGCCTGGCGGCGGATCTGGGCCACGTCCTCAAGCGCTCGGGCGTCGCCGCCACCATCGAGCTCGCGCGCCTGCCGCTGTCGGACGCGCTGCGCGCGCGCCTCGCCGACGAGCGCGCGGCGGGCTGGATCCTCGGCGGCGGCGACGATTACGAGCTGTGCTTCACCGCGCCGGCCGGCGTGCGCGAGGTGATCGAGGACCTCGGCCGCGACGTCGGCGTGCCGGTCACCCGCATCGGCCGCGTCGACGCCGGCGCCGGGCTGACGGTGCTGGACGGCGACGGCCGGCCGCTCCGGCTGGCGAAAGCGGGCTTTGACCACTTCGGCTGAAGCCCTCCGGCGGCCGGGCTGGCGCTTTGTCTTCGGCGCGCCGGCGCCGCTCGTCGCCTTCGGCTTCGGCCTCGGGCTGTCGCCGGTGGCGCCCGGAACCGTGGCGACGCTGGCGACCCTGCCGCTGTTTCATCTTCTCGCCGCGCATCTCGGCGATGCCGCCCTGATCGGGCTGGCGGCGGCGATGTTCGCGCTCGGCGTCTGGGCCTGCCAGCGCACCGGCCGGAGGCTGGGCGCCCACGATCACGGCGGCATGGTGTGGGACGAGATCACGGCGTTCCTGCTCGTGCTCACGATCGCGCCGCGCGACCCGCTCTGGCAGGCGTTCGCCTTCCTGCTGTTCCGCGGCTTCGACATCGCCAAGCCGCCGCCGATCCGGCGCTTCGAGCGCCGCTTCCGGAACGGCTTCGGCGTCATGGCGGACGACCTGATCGCGGCGTTCTACGCGCTGCTGTGCCTTGCGCTGTGGCAGTTCCTGTTCGGATGAGCGTGGACGACGCCGCGCTCACCCGGCTCGCCGCCGCCGCCGGCGCAGCGCTGAAGGCGAAGGGCTGGATGCTGGCGACCGCCGAGTCGTGCACGGGCGGCTGGGTGGCCCAGGCCGCCACCTCGGTGCCGGGCAGCTCGGGCTGGTTCGAGCGCGGCTTCGTGACCTACTCCAACGCGGCGAAGCAGGAGATGCTGGGCGTGCGCGAGGCGACGCTGACGGCGGCGGGGGCGGTGTCGGAGGCGACCGTCGCCGAAATGGCCGCGGGGGCGCTCGAGCGCAGCCGGGCCCGCGTGGCGGTGGCGGTGAGCGGCGTCGCCGGCCCCACTGGCGGCACCGCGGCCAAGCCGGTCGGCATGGTCTGCTTCGCCTGGGCGTCGCCGGCCGGCGTCCGCACGGAAACGCGCCATTTCGGGGGCGACCGCGACGCGATCCGGCGCCAGTCGGTTGCCGTCGCGCTGGAAGGCGTGCTGGCTTGCGCGCGGGAGGCCGGGTGACCGGCGGGCCCGCGGCGGCCGTGACGGTTCGCGACGCCGACGACGCCGACCTCGCCGCGGTCCGGTCGATCTACGCCCATTTCGTGCTGCACGGCCTGGCCTCGTTCGAGGAGGTGCCGCCCGAGACGGCGGAGATCGCGCGCCGTCGGCAGGCGGTGCTGGCGCGCGGACTGCCCTACCTGGTGGCGGAGACCGACGGGCGCGTCGTGGGGTTTGCCTATGCCGGGACCTACCGGCCGCGGCCGGCGTATCGCTACACGGTGGAGGACTCCGTCTACGTGGCGCCGACCGCCGGCCGGCGCGGGGCGGGCCGCCTCCTGCTCGCGACGCTGATCCGGCGCTGCGAGGCGGCCGGCTTCCGCCAGATGGTGGCCGTGATCGGCGACAGCGCCAACGCGCCCTCGATCGGGCTGCACCGGGCGCTGGGGTTCGAGACCGCGGGCGTGCTGAAGGCGGTGGGCTTCAAGTTCGGGCGCTGGGTCGACTCGGTCCTGATGCAGCGAGCGCTCGGTCCCGGCGGCGACGCGGCGCCCTGACCGCGGTCGCGTCAACGCGTCGGCCCGCGGCGGCGTTGTGGCCCCCGGGGGCGCCCTGACGCGCCCCTGCCGATGTGACATAATTTCCAGTTTGCGGAAACCCAATCGAGGGAAGGATTTTTCCGACATGGACGACAACAAAGCCAAGGCGCTGGCCGCCGCGCTGTCGCGATTCGATCCCGTGGAAGTAGCGCGGGGGATAGGCGTTGAGCAGCGCGGCGGTT
>CAZGTK010000390.1:0-2948 GCA_964528415.1 uncultured Burkholderiales bacterium
CGGCGGGTACGTGCCCTGCCGCTGCAGCACGTCGGGCCGATTCACGCCGGCGGCGGCGACCCTGACCAGCACCTCGCCGCTCTTGAGCTCGGGCAGGGGGCGCTGCGTCTCCACCAGGCCCTCGGGCGGGCCGGGTTGCGCGATCTCGATCGCGCGCATCGATTTCGGCATCGCTTCGGTCATTTCTTCCTCGATTCGGGAATTCACCACAGAGGCACGGAGGCGCGGAGATCTGCTTTGGAACCGCGAGCGACGCCAAGGACGCGAACGAAGTCGCGAAGTTCCGTAACGTGCTCGGGAGTTGCTTTGCGTCCTTTGCGCACTTTGCGTTCAGAAAACGCTTTCTCCGCGCCTCGGTGTCTCTGTGTTGAAAAAGCTCACGACGCCGACCGGAACGCGCGGATGCGCTCCCTGAGCCCCGGCGCGCTGACCGAGCGGGCCAGCTCCGCCATGTCCGCGTCGCGGGTGTCGGTCACCGTCAGGCGGTTGAGTCCGCCGGCGCTCGGCTCGGGCAGCGCCCGCGCGGCGGCCAGCGCGCCGGCAACGATGCCGTCCCACTCCTCGCGCGCGGCGATCCGCGTCAGAAAGCCGAGCTCGAGACCGCGCACGGCGTCGAACGTCGGGCTGTCGATGAGCAGCGCGCGGGCGCTCTCGGCGCCGACCCGATGCACGAGCCGCCGCGTGCCGAGGACGACGCCGAAGCGCAGGCCGGGCATGCGGAAGGTCGCTTCAGGGGAGGCGACCCGCAGGCTGCAGGCGGCCACCAGATCGGCGCCGGCGCCGAAGTTGCGGCCGTGGGCGAGAGCCAGCGTCTGGAACGGCGCGTGGTAGACCATCTGCAGCAGGGTTTCGATGCGCAGGAAGCGCAGCACCAGGTCGCCGTCGCGGGCGTCCTCGAAGCCCGTGAAGTCGAAGCCCGCGCAGAAGTGCTTGCCGGCGCCGTCGAGCACCAGCAGCCGGGTGCCGTCGGCGGCGGCGGCCTCCAGCGCCGCGATCAGCGCCTCCGCCAGATCGGCGTCGAGCGCGTTGGCCTTGGCGGGCCGATTCAGCGTGAGCCGGGTGAGGCCCTCGCGGCGCTCGACCGTCAGCTCGCCGTTCATGCGCCGATCGACGCGCGCACCTCCGCGGAGCGGTCCCAGAAGTTGGGCACCACCGCGTTGGTGTAGCCCGAGACGAAGGGTTTCGCCTCGCCCGTGGCCTCGTCGTAGACGTGGCGCGCGACCGCGCCGATGTTGGCGCCGTAGACGTGGATCGACACCGAAGGCCGGTCCTGAAGCGCGTTGGAGACGCGGTGAACGTCACCGATGCGCGGGCTCACCAGGTCGATCTGGCCCGGCTTCATGACGTGGGAGCCGCCGGCCGACAGGCGCTTGCCGTCGATCGAGTACTCCTCGCAAAGCTCGGCGCCGCGCATCATGCCGACCATGCCCCAGACCGTGTGGTCGTGCACGGGCGTGGTCTGGCCCGGCCCCCACACGAACGACACCACCGAGAAGCGCTCGAGCGGGTCGCAGTAGAGCAGGAACTGCTGGTAGCGCTCCGGATCGGGCGCGGCGAACGCCTCGGGCAGCCAGTCGTCGTGGCCGACGAGGTCGGCGAGGAGCTTCCGGCCCTCGGCCAGGATGCGCTCCTCGTCGTCGCCGGCGGATTCCACGAGCGTCGTCATCGAGCGGATGAAACTGCGGAAGCGGGCAGCGTTCGTCATGGTCGACCTCCTTGGCGCTGGGCGGCCGGCGCGGCGCCGGCCTCGATCTCGGCGAGGACCTCCCGCGTGTGCTCGCCGAGCGCGGGCGGCCGGCGGCGCACCGGCGGCGTCTCGCCCGAGAGCTTGAGCGGAAAACCGAACGTGCGCGTGCGCTGGCCGCCGGGCAGCTCGATCTCCTGGATCCAGCCCATGTGCGCGACCTGCGGGTCGGCGAGCACCTGCGAATACGCGTTGATCGGCGCGCACGGCACCCCGCGCGCGGCGAAGACCTCGAGCCATTCCGCCGCCGTGGCGCGCGCGAATTCCCGCTCGAGCAGCTCGCGCAGGACCTCCTGGTTCGTCGCGCGCAGCGCGGTGGAGGCGAAGCGCGCGTCGTCGGCCAGGTCCGGACGGCCGACCGCCTCGCACGCCGCGTGCCACAGCCGGTCGTTGCCGGCCGCCATCGCGAACCAGCCGTCGCTCGCGCGGAACGCCTGGTACGGTGCGTTGCGCGGGTGCGCCGACCCCAGCTTGCGCGGGTCGCGGCCGGTGCCGAAGTACTCGCTGGTCTGCAGCGCGGCGACGCCCAGCGTGGCGCCCAGCATCGACACGTCGATGTGCTCGCCGCGACCGGTGTCGCGCGCGCGGTAGAGCGCGGCGGCGATCGCGTACGCGGCATAGAGGCCGGCGCAGAAATCCGCCAGCGGCACGCCGCACTTGACCGGCGCGCCGTCGGGCTCGCCGGTCACGCTCATGACCCCGCCCATCGCCTGGATGGTGAGGTCGAAGCCGCCCTCCTGGGCGCGCGGGCCGGTCTGGCCGAACGCGGAGATCGAAGCGTAGACGAGCCCGGGATGCTCGGCGGCGAGCGCGGCATGATCGAGACCGAAGCGGCCCAGCACGCCGGGGCGGAAGTTCTCGATCACGACGTCGGCCGACAGGCAGAGCCGGCGCGCAGCGTCGCGCTCGGCGGGGTCCTTCAGGTTCAGCGCCACCGAGCGCTTGTTGCGGTTCAGCGACGCGAAGTTCTCGCTGTAGCCGTCGGTGATCGGCGGCCACTGGCGCATGCCGTCGCCCTCGGGGCTTTCCACCTTGATCACGTCGGCACCGAGGTCTGCGAGCAGCATGCCGCAGAACGGCCCCGCCGCCACCTGGCAGAACTCGACGACCCGCACGCCTTGCAGAGGAAGCATCGCTGACCGGTCGGGACGAACGCCGGCGCCGACGTGGCGCCGGGGAAAAAACGGATCGGTAGGATAGCACA
>CAZGTK010000391.1:0-2944 GCA_964528415.1 uncultured Burkholderiales bacterium
CGATGGCGAAGCCCAGCGACTGGAGCTGCTTCTTCATGTAGGCGATGTTGTCCCACGTCCACTTCGCCGGCGGCACGCCGTTCGCCATGGCGGCGTTCTCGGCCGGCAGGCCGAAGGCGTCCCAACCCATCGGCTGCAGCACGTTGAAGCCGCGCATGCGGTGGTAGCGGGACAGCACGTCGCCCAGGGTGTAGTTGCGCACGTGGCCCATGTGCAGCTTCCCCGAGGGGTAGGGAAACATGGACAGGCAGTAGTACTTCGGCCGCGACCGGTCTTCGGTGGCGGCGAAGGCGCGCGTGGCTTCCCAATGGGCCTGGGCTTCGCGCTCGATCCGTTCCGGGTGGTACTGGGGTTCCATGGGGGCGTCCGGCGGCGTTCCAATGCGTTGAACAAAAACGCGAATTATAACGCGCCGCGGAGCGTCGGCCGAACCGTGGGCGCGCGGCGGCGCGAACGGCGGCCGCCGGCGCTATCGAAACGATAAGCAAGACTTATCGAGCCGCTTGAAACCATTTGCTAAATTCGACATGGCTTCGGGGTCTTCGGGCCGCCGGCCGCCAAAGGGAGAGCAGAACCATGTCGCAGAAGCACCCGATCGTCGCCGTGACGGGGTCGTCCGGCGCCGGCACCAGCACGGTCAAGACCGCGTTCCAGCACATCTTCACGCGCGAGAAGATCGAGGCCGTCTTCATCGAGGGCGACGCGTTCCACCGGTTCGACCGCGTCGAGATGAAGAAGCAGATCGAGAAGTCGGCGAAGAAGGGGCGCGCGATCAGCCACTTCGGCCCGGAGGCCAACGACTGGCCGGCGCTGGAGCAGCTGTTTCGCGATTACGGCGAGACGGGCAAGGGCAAATACCGCTTCTACCTGCACAACGAGGAGGAGGCGGAACCGTACAAGCAGGCGCCCGGCACCTTCACGCCCTGGGAGCCGGTGCCCGAGGGGACCGACCTGCTGTTCTACGAGGGCCTGCACGGCGGCGTGCAGACCGACGAGGTCGACATCGCCGGCAAGGTGGACCTGCTGATCGGCGTCGTTCCGATCGTCAACCTGGAGTGGATCCAGAAGATTCACCGCGACACCAGGATGCGCGGCTACTCGCTGGAGGCGGTGACCGAGACCATCCTGCGCCGCATGCCCGACTACGTTCACTACATCACGCCGCAGTTCTCGCGCACGCACATCAACTTCCAGCGCGTGCCGACGGTGGACACGTCCAACCCGTTCGTGGCGCGCGACATTCCCACCGCCGACGAGAGCTTCGTCGTGATCCGCTTCCGCGACCCGCGCGGCGTCGATTTTCCGTACCTGCTGTCGATGCTGAAGGACTCGTTCATGTCCCGGCGCAACAATATCGTCGTGCCCGGCGGCAAGATGGGCATGGCGATGGAGATCATCCTGACGCCGATCATCCACGACCTGATCGGCGAGAGCCGGCGCCTGAACCGCTGAGCGCCGGGCGGCGCTTTTCCGGGCGCGGCGGGGAGCGGCGCTGAGGTACAATTCGTCTTTACGAATTCGTGTCTCGATGTCGCTTCTCGAAGGTCTCAATCCCCAGCAGCTCGAAGCCGTCACCCTGCCGCTCAGGCAGGCGTCCGGCGCGCCGCAGTCGGCGCTGGTGCTGGCCGGCGCCGGCAGCGGCAAGACGCGGGTGCTCACCACCCGCATCGCGCACCTGATCCAAACCGGCCAGGCCGGTCCCCACGGCCTGCTGGCGGTGACCTTCACCAACAAGGCGGCGCGCGAGATGCTCTCCCGCATTGCCGCCATGCTGCCGATCAACACGCGCGGCATGTGGGTCGGCACGTTCCACGGCCTGTGCAACCGGCTGCTGCGCGCGCACTACCGGGAGGCCGGCCTGCCGCAGCTGTTCCAGATCATGGACAGCCAGGACCAGCTCGCCTTCCTGAAGCGCCTGCTCAAGGCGCTCAATATCGACGACGAGAAGTTCCAGCCGCGGCAGGTGGCCCGCTACATCAACGACGCCAAGGAACAGGCGCTGCGCGCGGGCGAGGTGGATACGCCCGACGAATTTGCCCGGCGGCTGCGCGACATCTACGCCGCCTACGACGAGCAGTGCAACCGCGAGGGCGTGGTCGACTTTGCCGAGCTGCTGCTGCGCGCGTTCGAGCTGCTCGCGCGCGACCAGCGGCTGCGCGATCACTATCGCGACCGCTTCGCGCACATCCTGGTGGACGAGTTCCAGGACACCAACCGGCTGCAGTACCTGTGGCTCAAGCTGCTGGCCGGGAGCGACAACGCGCTGTTCGCCGTGGGCGACGACGACCAGTCGATCTACGCGTTCCGCGGCGCCACCGTCGAGAACATGCGCGACTTCGAGCGCGACTACCCGGGGCACCGCCTGATCAAGCTGGAGCAGAACTACCGCTCGCACGGCAACATCCTGACCGCCGCCAACGCGGTGATCCGCCACAACGCGAACCGTCTCGGCAAGAACCTGTGGACCGCCGACGGCGCGGGCGAACCCCTGCGGCTCTACCTCGCCCTCACCGACACCGACGAGGCGGCGTTCGTCGTCGAGGAGGTGCAGGCGCTGCACCGCGACGGCGTGCGGCTGTCGGAGATGGCGGTCCTGTACCGCTCCAACGCCCAGTCGCGCGTGATCGAGCACACCCTGTTCCGCGCCGGCGTGCCGTACCGCGTCTACGGCGGGTTGCGCTTCTTCGAGCGCCAGGAGGTCAAGCACGCGCTTGCCTATCTGCGCCTGATGGCCAACGGCGACGACGACGGCGCGCTGCTCAGGATCATCAACTTTCCGGCGCGCGGCATCGGCAGCCGCACGCTCGAGCAGTTGCAGGAGGAGGCGAATGCGACCGGCGCCAGCCTGTGGAGCGCCGCGGCGCGCCGCGCGCAGGCGAGGCCGGCGCCACCGGGGCGCGGCGTCGAGGGCTTCGTCGCCCCGATCGAGGCGATGCGGCAGGCC
>CAZGTK010000392.1:0-2925 GCA_964528415.1 uncultured Burkholderiales bacterium
AACGAGTTCCGCAAGGGCTTCCTGCTGAATCACGTCATCACCGAGGAGCTGCCGGCCGGCGGCGGACGCATCTCCAACTCCGATCCGGTCACCGGACAGGCGGGCTGGTACGACGTGCGGGTGCGGATCTACAAGGCGGGCGCGGACGAGCCCAGGGAGACCTGGCCGCAGTTCGATCCGGTGCCGCCCGCGCCGGGCACCTCGAGCGTGCGGCGCCTGTGGCAGGCCTTCGTCGCCGGCAAGGGGGAGTGGAAATGACCCAGCTCGCCCTGGTGATCGATCTCAATGTCTGCGTGGGCTGCCACGCCTGCGTCACCAGCTGCAAGGAGTGGAACACGTCGGGAGCGGCCGGCTACATGTCGGACGACCGTCCGTACGGGGAGGATCCGACCGGCTGCTTCTTCAATCGCGTGCAGACCTTCGAGGTGGGGGAGTTTCCCAACACGGAGACCGTGCACTTTCCGAAGTCCTGCCTGCACTGCGAGGATCCCCCCTGCGTACCGGTTTGCCCGACCGGCGCGAGCTACAAGCGCGCCGAGGACGGCATCGTGCTGGTGGACTACGACAAGTGCATCGGCTGCAAGTCCTGCTCGTGGGCGTGCCCCTACGGCGTGCGCGAGCTCGACGCGCATCAGAAGGTCATGAAGAAATGCACCCTCTGCGTCGATCGCATCTATGACCCGGCCCTCCCGGAGGCCGAGCGCAAGCCCGCGTGCGTGCTCGCGTGCCCGACCAACGCGCGTTTGTTCGGCGACATTCACGATTCCGAGTCGGCGGTGTCGCGCGCGATCCGCGAGAACGGCGGCTACGCGCTGATGCCGGAATGGGGCACCAAGCCGGCGAACCACTACCTGCCGAGGCGCAAGACGCGGATCGAGGTGCGCGAAGAGGACCTGCAGCGCGTCGACAACCCGCTCAAGATCGACGGCAAGCTGCCCAAGCCCTCGCTCAAGGAGCCGTCCCTCGACGACGTCACCTCCTGGTAACGAACGGCCCAACGAGAACGCCATGCATCCAGCCTTTTCCGTCATTTTTCTCACGACACTGCTCGGCGTCGGCCAGGGCCTGTTCATTGCGCTGTTCGTCGTGCTGCTGGGGGCCGATCTGGAGGTGCTGCCGCCGATGGACCGCGTCGGCTTCCACGCC
Organism: uncultured Burkholderiales bacterium; assembly: GCA_964528415.1. Taxonomy (GTDB): domain Bacteria; phylum Pseudomonadota; class Gammaproteobacteria; order Burkholderiales; family UBA6910; genus DATIUV01. The sequence goes on from CAZGTK010000392.1 coordinate 1,147, forward strand.
GTCGGCGGCGCGCTGTCGCTCGCGTTCCTCGGACTCGGGCTGATCGCTTCGGTGTTCCACCTCGGCCGCCCCGAGCGCGGATGGCGGTCCGCGGCGCGCTGGCGCACCAGCTGGCTTTCGCGCGAAGTAATCGTGCTGCCCGCGTTCATGGCCGTGGTTTTCTTCTACGCCGTGGGCATGTATCTCGGCTGGCCGGGCATGCTGGAGCTTGCCGCGGTCGGCGTCGTCCTTTCGCTCGCGCTGTTCCTCTGCACGGGCATGATCTACGCATGCCTCAAGTTCCTGCAGGAGTGGCACAGCCCGCTCACGGTGATCAACTATCTGCTGCTGGGACTCGCTTCGGGCTTTACCGCGGCGACGGTGCTGGCGGCCTATCTCGGCGACGTGAACGTGCGCTTCCTCGGTGGCTGGGCCATTGCGCTGACGATAACGGCGCTGCTGACTCGCGGCGCTTCACTGATCCGCAACGCGCGCCTCAAGCCGAAATCGACCCTGCAGACCGCGATCGGCGTGCGTCACAGCCGGATCGTGCAGAAGTCGCAGGGGTTCATGGGCGGCTCGTTCAACACGCGGGAGTTCTTTCACGGCCGCGGCGCGGCGGTGTTGCGTAACCTGAAGTGGGTGTTTCTGGTCCTCGTCTTTCCCGTTCCGGTACTGCTGCTGGCCGCAGGCATGGCACGGCCGGCGGTGGGCGTCCTCGCGGCCGCATTCGCCTTGCAGTACGTCGGGCTCCTGGTCGAGCGCTGGTTCTTCTTCGCCCAGGCCAACCACCCGCAGAACCTGTACTACCAGACGGTCTCCTGACGCCTTCCTGGAGGCCGGGGGAGGGTGCTTGCGGTTCCGCTGCAGTGTGGTATATTAGAAAGTTCTAATTCCATTGCGGAGTCGGCATTGCACTTCAAGCACATCGCTCCCGACGAGCTGGACCGCCTCCGGGGGCAAAGCCCCATGCGGCTGGTGGATGTCCGGACGGACATGGAGGTGGCGCGCGGCATGATCGACGGCGCCGTCCATGTGCCCCTTCACCTGTTGCCCGCCAAGGCGGACGCATTCGATCCGAACGAGACCCTGGTCTTCTACTGCCAGTCGGGCGCGCGCTCGGCGCAGGCCTGCGGCTTCCTCTCAGCCCGGGGTTTTCACAAGCTTTATAATCTTCAGGGCGGAATTCTCGGGTGGGTTCGAGGCGGACGCCCGATTGCCGTCCCGGCGTGATTCCCGAGCGTGGTCAAGGCGTTCGGTCGACTGACCAAGTCGAGCCGCCCGCGATAAGCCCAACTTACAAGGAAGGAGAGTACCGATGAACTTCGACAAGGAACTGGATGCCCGTGGACTCAACTGTCCGCTGCCGATTCTGCGAACCAAGAAAGCCCTCACCGACATGCAGTCGGGCCAGATCCTCAAGATTCTCGCGACCGACCCGGGCGCGGTGAAGGATTTCCAGGCTTTTTCCAAGCAGACCGGCAACGAGCTGATGAACTCGGCCGAAGCGGGCGGCGAATTTCATTTCTGGATGAAGAAGAAGTAACGACTCAGACCCGCGCGGGCGGCACCGCGCCGAGGAGGACGCACCATGGACGATTCGAAGAAGCTGGCGATCATCGCGACCAAGGGGACCCTGGATTGGGCCTACCCGCCCTTCATCCTGTCCTCGACCGCCGCCGCGCTGGGGTACGAAACCCAGGTGTTCTTCACGTTCTATGGCCTCCAACTGCTGCGCAAGGACCTGTCCCACCTCAAGGTCTCTCCGCTGGGCAACCCCGGCATGCCGATGAAGATGCC
>CAZGTK010000393.1:0-2922 GCA_964528415.1 uncultured Burkholderiales bacterium
GCGTCGACGTACGCATGCAGCTCGGGCTCGGTGACATTCATTTGACCGCCTTGAGCGCCGGCGCGGGATGCGCGCCGGTGACGAGCGTGCGCAGCCGCTCGCGCCCGCGGAAGAGCCGCGACATCACGGTGCCGATCGGGATGTCGAGCGCGCGCGCGACTTCCGCGTAGGAAAACTGCTCCAGGCCGACGAGCAGCACGATCTCGCGTTGCTCGGGCGGCAGCAGCGCGAGGGCGCTCTCCAGGTCGCGGATCTCCAGCCGCGCGCCCTGCGCGGACGGAACCGGCGGCAGGTCGTCATCCGCGAGTGCCGCCTCGGGGTGCGCGCTCCGCGCACGGAGCTGATTCACGAAGACGTTGTGCATGATCGCGAACAGCCACGCCCGCAGATCGCTGTCCGGGCGCCACAGATGGCGCTTGTTGATTGCCCGTTCCAGGGTGTCCTGGACGAGGTCGTCCGCGGCGTGCTGATCGCCCGCGAGCGCGCGCGCGTACCGCCGCAGGCGCGGGATGTGCGGGGCGATCGCGTGCAGATCCAAGGCCGGCGCCTACTTTGCGGCCCGCCAGAGGTTGTCGACCCCGTCGCCGCTCCGGTCGCCGGGCTTCTGGTCCCTGCTCCAGAAGTAGAGCGGCTTGCCCTTGTAGGCCCACTGCAGCGCGCCGTCGTCGCGCTGCACCTTGGTGAAGCCCGCGACCTCCGCGTCGCCGCCCGCGGCGGCGAGAAACGGCGGCCAGCTCGCCGCGCACGGGCCGTTGCACGCGCTGCGCCCGCGCGGATCCCGGTCGAACGTGTAGAGGGTCATCTTCTTCGCCTGGTCGACCAGCACGCCGCCGCTGTACTCGGCCGGCGCGCTCTGCCCGCGCAGGCTGGCGCAGCCGGCGGCTGCGGCGAGGGATAGCGCGGCCGCGGCCGCGAGGGTTCCTCTCATTGGACGCACTCCCGATCGCCCGGCCGGCGCGCGGCGCCCGGGCGGCGCCGTCCGTCCGTCAAACAAGCGGCGCACGGCGCTTATTCCCGCGCGCCCGGGCCGGGCGCGAAGATTCTCTCACCGAGGCCCCACTTGGCCGCGAGCGTCTCGGTCGCGTTGAGGACCTCCTCCGCGAGCGAAGGATGGTTGTAGCGCGCGCGGGCGAGGCGCGCGAGCCCGTCCGGCGCGCGCAGCGCGGCGCCCGCGACGTGGATCCACTCGCCGGCGTGCGCGCCCACCGCCTCCGCGCCGAGGAGCGCGCCCGACTCGAGGTCGGCGACGACGCGCACGAAACCGCGGGCGTCGCCTCCGGCGAGCGCCGCGGGGCTGGACTGCAGCGACGCGAAGCCGGTCGCGGGGTCGCGCTCCGCCTCCTCGGCGCGCGCCTCCGACCAGCCCACGCGCGCGAGCTCGAGCGCCGAGTAGACGACTGCAGGCACCGCGTCGGGGTCCCGCAGCGCGCTCCCCGGCGCGACGATGTCGGCGATCGCGACGGCCGCCTCGGCGAGCGCGTGGTTCGAGGTCATGCGGGGATTCGCGCAGTCGCCGATCGCGTACACGCCCGGCGCCGCGGTCATGGTGCGCTCGTCCGTGGCGACGAATCCGTCCGCGCCGAGGGCGACTCCCGCCGCGTCGAGACCGATGCCGGCGACGTTCGGCCGGCGGCCGCTCGCCGCGAGCACCCAGTCCGCGCGCTCCGTGGTGCCGTCGGCCAGCTGCAGCGTCACGCCGCCCGCGTCCACCGCGCAGGCGCGCGGCCGGCCGGCGCGGCGCGGACTCACGCCGTGCCCGGCGAGCGCAGCGCGGAGCGCGGCGCGGGCGGGGGGAGTGAATCCCGCACGGGCGAGCGGCTCGGATTGCACCAGCCACGTCACCTCGCAACCGAGCATCGTCAGGATGAAAGCCATCTCGGTGCCGATAACGCCGCTGCCGAGCAGCGCGACGCGGCGCCCCGCCGGCGGCGGCGCGTCGAAGAGCTCGTCGCTCGTCAGCACCCGCCCCGGATGCAGCGCGAGCCCCGCGGGCACGCTGGGCGACGAGCCGGTCGCTACTACGATCGCGCCCGGCGACAGGACGCCGTGACCCGCGACCTCGACCCTCCGTCCCGGAAGCAGGGTCGCGCGCCCGCTGAGCGCGGTCACGCCGAGCCGGTCGAGGTAATCGCGGTAGCTCGCGCGCACCGCGTCCACGACGCTGCGCTGATGGCGCCAGGCCGCGCAGAGGTCGGGAGTCAGCCGGCCCGCGAGGCCGCGTTCGGCGAAGTGCGCGTTGGCCGCGACGAGCCGCGCGGTGGCGTACCAGGCCTTCTTGGGCACGCAGCCCCGGTTGAGGCAGGTGCCGCCCCACACCCCCTGCTCGACGAGCGCGACCTTCAGGCCGCGCAACGCGCCGAGCACCGCGGCACGGTAGCCGCCGGGGCCGGAGCCGATGACGACGAGGTCGGTGGTGCGACGCGCCGTCATCGCGGGATCGGTGGCCGGCGCGGGCGCGCCCGCCGGCGTGCGGCGGGGGCGGCTAGCGCAGTCCCGCGATGTAGTCCGCGACCGCTTTCATCTCCGCGTCGCTCATGCGCGCCGCCGTCATGCGCATCATCGCGTTCGGATCGTTCGCGCGCGCGCCCGAGCGGAAGGCCTGCAGCTGCGCATCGATGTAGTCGGCGAACTGCCCGGCGAGCGCCGGGAACTGGCCCGGAATTCCCTCGCCGCGGGGCCCGTGACAGCCGGCGCACGCCGCCACCCCGCGAACGGCGAGGCCGGCCCGGAAGATCCCCTGGCCGAGCTCGATCGTGTTCTTGTTGCGCGCCTTTTCGGGGATCAGCTTCTGCGCGCCGAAGAAGGCGGAGACGTTGCGCGCGTCGTCCGACGACAGCGTGGCGGCGAACCCGGCCATGATCGCGCTCTCGCGCTCCGCCGGCTTGCCGCCCGCCCCGGGCTTGAAGTTCGCGAGCTGCTTGG
>CAZGTK010000394.1:0-2919 GCA_964528415.1 uncultured Burkholderiales bacterium
GTCGCCGGCTGGCCGTGCGTGCGCGATAGCATCGGCACCTCGGCCAGGTCGTGGGCCATCGACCTCAGCGTCTCGCTGAGCCGCTGCAGCGCCGGCAGCACGACCGTGTCGCGGGCGCCCTGAAGCATCAGCGCGTAGCTCAGGTTGTTGATGTCCTCGGAGGTGCAGGCGAAGTGGATGAACTCCGCCGCGCGGGCCACCTCGGCGTTGCCGGCGAAGCGCTCGCGAATGAAGTACTCGATCGCCTTGACGTCGTGATTGGTCCTGCGCTCGATCGCCTTGACCGCCTCGGCGTCCGCGTCGGCGAAGTCGCGCACCAGGGCGCGCAGCGCCGAGGTCGTCTCCGCGCTGAACGGCGCGATCTCCGGCAAAGCGGGGTCGGCCGCGAGCGCCACCAGCCATTCCACCTCGACATGGGTGCGGTGACGGATCAGCGCGGCTTCGCTGAACCACGGCCGCAACGCGTCGAGGCGAGCGTGGTAACGGCCGTCGAGGGGCGACAGGGCGGACAGGGGACCGGGCGGCATGGCGTTCGCGGGCGACGGAAGGCCGAAAATTCTAGCATAGCGGCCGGCGCCGACGGCCCGTCCAGGCGGCAGGCCCCGGCGCCGATGCTATAATCCGCGCCTCCCGCAGACGCCCGTCCAGGAACCGATGAAACTGATTGGATCGCTCACGAGCCCGTACACGCGCAAGGTGCGCGTCGTGATGACCGAAAAGCGAATCGATTGCGGTTTCGAGGTGAACGACCCCTGGTCGCCGGACACGCAGGTGCCGGGCGTCAATCCGCTGGGCAAGGTGCCCGTGCTGCTGCTCGACGACGGAACGCCGCTGTTCGACTCGCGCGTCATCGTCGAATACCTGGACGGGCTCACGCCGGTGTCGCGGCTGATCCCGGACAACGGCCGCGCCCGCGTCATGGTGCGCCGCTGGGAAGCGCTCGCCGACGGCGTTCTCGACGCCGGCATCGCGGTGTTCTACGAGCACAAGCGCGCCGCCAGCCGGCGCAGCAAGGACTGGATCACGCGCCAGCAGGGCAAGGTGGCGGCCGGCCTCGAGCTGATGGCCGCGGAGCTGAACGACCGCAACTGGTGCTGGGGCGAAGCGTATTCGCTCGCCGACGTCGCCACCGGCTGCTGCCTCGGCTGGCTCAGCCTGCGCTTCCCGGAGATGGACTGGCGCCACGCCCATCCGAACCTGGCGAAGCACTACGAAAAGCTGATGCGGCGCCCGTCGTTCGCCGAAACCAGGCCGCCGGCGCCGCAGCCGGCCGGCGCGGCGGTTACGCGATGACGCCGCCGCCGAGGCAGACCCGGCTCTCGTAGATCACCACCGACTGGCCCGGCGTCACCGCCCACTGGGGCTCGGCGAATTCGATCCGGCAGCGCTCGGCGTCCACTTCCGCGATCGTGCACGGCGCGTCGGGCTGGCGGTAGCGCGTCTTCGCCGCGTACACCCACTGCGTGTGCGGCGCCTCCCCGGCGACCCACGACAGCTGCGTCGCCGCGGCTTCCGAGCGCAGCAGCAGCGGATGGTCGTGGCCCTGCACGACGACGAGCACGTTGCGCTCGAGGTCCTTGCCGGCGACGTACCACGGCTCGCCCGCGCCGCCGATGCCGAGGCCGTGGCGCTGGCCGATGGTGTGAAACATCAACCCCTGGTGGCGGCCGACGACCTTGCCCTCCGGCGTCTCCATGTCGCCGGGGCGCTCGAGCAGGTAGCGGCCGAGGAACTCGCGGAACGGCCGCTCGCCGATGAAGCAGATGCCGGTGGAGTCGCGCTTGTCGTAGTTGGCGAGACCGGCCTTGCGCGCCATCTCGCGCACGTCGCGCTTGTAGAGCTGGCCGAGCGGGAACAGGGTCCTCGCCAGCTGCGCCTGCGTCAGGCGGTACAGGAAGTAGCTCTGGTCCTTGGTGCCGTCCTCCGCCTTGAGCAGCTGGAAGCGCCCGTCCACCTCGCGCACCTGGGCGTAGTGCCCGGTGGCGATGCGCGCCGCCCCCATGCCGATCGCGTGGTCGAGGAAGGCGCGGAACTTGATCTCGGAATTGCACCAGACGTCCGGGTTCGGCGTGCGGCCGGCGCGGTACTCGTCGAGGAAGTGCGCGAACACGCGCTCGCGATACTCGGCCGAGAAGTTGACGGTCTCGATCTCGATGCCGAGCACCTCGGCCGCGGAGACCGCGTCGATCAGGTCCTGGCGCGAGCTGCAGTGCTCGTCGTCATCGTCGTCCTCCCAGTTCTTCATGAACAGGCCGACGACTTCAAAGCCCTGCTGCCTGAGCAGCATCGCCGCCACCGACGAGTCGACTCCGCCGGACATCCCCACCACGACACGCTCGCGGGCCATGACGACGCTCAAGCGACGTGGTGGATGAGCTCCAGCGGGAAGCGCCGCCCCGCCAGATAGTCATCGATGCAGCGCATGACGAGCGGGCTGCGGTGCCGCTCGGCGCGCGCGCGGATCTCGTCGACGGTGAGCCACACCGCCTGCAGGATGCCCTTGTCGAGCGGCTGCTGCGCGTCGTGGCCGGTCACCGGCCCGGTGAAGGCGAAGCGCAGGTAGGTGACGCCGGTTTCCGGATAGCGCCAGCTGTAGACGCCGACCAGCGCCTCGGGGGCAAAGACGTGCGCGGTCTCCTCCAGCGTTTCGCGCACGGCGGCGGCCGGCAGCGATTCGCCTTCTTCCAGGTGCCCCGCCGGCTGATTGAAGCGGCGGCCCTTGCGGGTGCGCTCCTCCACCAGCAGGAAGCGGCCGTCGCGCTCCAGCACGCTGGCGACGGTGACGTTGGGTTTCCAGACCATGCCCGTTCCGCGGCAAAAGCGCGCATTTTACCGGCACGCGCGGGCCGGCGTGAAACGAACGCCCCGGATGAGGCAAGCCGGGTCCGCCCCGCGCCCGCGACCCACGCGCGCCCCGCC
>CAZGTK010000395.1:0-2917 GCA_964528415.1 uncultured Burkholderiales bacterium
CGCCGTCACCATGCGCAGCCGGTTGTGCATGTAGCCGGTGGTGTTGATCTGGCGCATGGCGGCATCGACCAGCGGGTAGCCGGTGCGGGCCTCGCGCCAGGCGGCGAAGCCGGCCTCGTCGTCGGGCCAGCGGATCGCGTCGTACTCGGGCCGGAACGCGCGCTCGACGACGCGGGGATGGTGGTAGAGGATCTGGCTGTAGAACTCGCGCCAGACGAGCTCGGAGAGCCAGCTCGCCGCGCCCTCGCCGGCGCGCGCGTGGGCGTGACTCGCCAGGCGCCGGATCGAGATGGTGCCGAAGCGCAGGTGCACCGACAGGTACGACGGGCCCTTGAGCGCGGGAAAGTCGCGGCGCTCGCGGTACGCGTCGATGCGGCCGGTAAAGTCCTCGAACAGCGCCGCGGCGCCGGCCGCTCCGGCCGGCAGGCGCAGCTCGCGCAGGTTGGTGCGGCGAAAGCCGACGTCCTCCAGCGACGGGAAGCGCCGCTCGGCCGGCGCCGCCAGCGCGCCGGCGTAGCGCTCCACCGGGTAGGGCTCGAGATGGAACGGCTGCAGCCGCTTGAGCCAGGCGTTCCTGTAAGGCGTGAACACCGAGAACGGGCGGCCGTCCTGGGTCAGCACCTCGTCGGTGTCGAAGACCACGTGATCCTTGTAGCCGTAGAAGTCCCGACCGTCGGACTCGAGGCGCCGCGCCACGGCACGGTCGCGGTCGATCGCGGCAGGCTCGTAGTCCCGGTTCGTGAAGACGGCGCCCGCCTCGAGCCGCGCCGCGAGCGCCGGGATCTCGTCGCGCGCGCGCGCGTGCACGACGGTGAGCCCGCCGCCGAGCCGGGCCAGCGCGGCGTCGAGCTCGCGCAGGCTCTCCCAGATGAACTCGACGCGCCGGTCCTCGCGCGAAGGCAATTCGTCGAGGATTTCAGTGTCGAAGACGAAGACGCAGTGCACCCGCGCCGACGCCTTCAGCGCATGGTAGAGCGCGGCGTTGTCCGCCGAGCGCAGGTCGCGGCGGAACCACATCAGGGCGGTGGCGTAGCGCTTGGTCATCCGATTGTCACGGCGGCGGGAAAGCAAATTGTGGCCGCTCGAACCGGGGGATTACAATAGAACCATGTCGTCGATCAACCTCACGCATCACTTCCTGATCGCCATGCCCAACATGGCGGACCCGTATTTCGCCCGGACGCTGACCTACGTCTGCGAGCACAACGATCAGGGCGCGCTCGGGCTGGTGATCAATCGTCCGATCGACATGACGCTGCAGTCGCTGTTCGAGCAGATCAGCGTCACGCTCGAGCCGAGCGAGCTGCGCAACATGCCGGTCCTGTTCGGCGGGCCGGTCCAGATGGACCGCGGCTTCGTGCTCCACCGGCCGGTCGGCGAATGGCAGTCGACGATGCCGGTGCAGGACGACATCGGGCTCACCACGTCGAAGGACATCCTGCAGGCCGTCGGCCGCGGCGAGGGCCCGCAGCGCATCCTGGTGACGCTCGGCTACGCCGGCTGGGCGCCGGGCCAGCTGGAGCAGGAGATCACGCAGAACGCGTGGCTGACGGTGAACGCCCGTCCCGACGTGATCTTCGATCTTCCCGTCGAGGATCGGCTGCCGGCGGCGATGGAGCTGCTCGGCATCGACTTCGCCAGTCTGTCCGAAGACGCCGGCCACGCCTGACGGCGCATCGCGCGGGCCGCCAATTCCCATGGTGCGCGACGAACGGACCCTCGCGGGCACGGCGCTCGGTTTCGATTTCGGCGAGCGGCGCATCGGCATCGCGGTCGGCACCGGGTCGCTGGGCGTCGCCCATCCTCTCGTCACCATCGAGGAGCCCGTCGCCGCGCGGCGCTGGGAGGCGATCGACGCCGTGATCGCGGAATGGCGGCCGGCGCTGCTGGTGGTCGGCGCGCCGGTGCGCGAGGACGGCGAGCCGCATCCGGTGGCGCAGCAGGCCGAGCGCTTCGCGCGGCGCCTGCGCGAGCGCTGCCGGCTGCCGGTGCGCCTGGTCGACGAGCGCCTGTCCTCGTGGGAAGCGGGCCAGATGGCGCCGCGGGGCCGGGGCCGGCAGCGCCGCGGCGACCTGGACCGGTTCGCCGCGAAGCTCATCCTCGAAACCTACTTCAGCGCCCCGCATCTTGCCCGCGAGCCTTGATAGAATGCGGCTTTTCGCCTGCCCATGAAGATCAGCGACCTTCCGAACGTCGACCAGCTGCTGACGACGCTCTCGCAGCGGCTGCGCGGCGCGGTGGACGAGAACACCGCGCTGGTGGGCATTTTCACCGGCGGCGTGTGGCTCGCCGAGCGCCTGCACGCGGACCTCAACATCCGCCACCCGCTGGGCACCCTGGACGTGTCGTTCTATCGCGACGACTACCAGCAGCGCGGGCTCCCGCGCGAGGTGCGCCGCTCCTCGATCGAGTTCGACGTCGAGAAGCGCGACATCATCCTGGTGGACGACGTGCTCTACACCGGCCGCACCATCCGCGCGGCCATGAACGAGCTGTTCGACTACGGGCGCCCGGGGCGCATCCGGCTCGCCGCGCTGCTCGACCGCGGCGGCCGCCAGCTGCCGATCTGCGCCCAGTTCGTGGCCGCGGAGGTGGAGGCGCCGCCCGACCGGCTGATCAGCCTGAAACGCGACGACTCCGGCGCCCTCCGGCTCGAGCTGGAGCCGCTGGCGACCTGACGTCCTTGGAAAGCGCGGGCGGATTCTCTAAAATCCCGAAAATTCCCCCGCGCCGATGGCCAACGACCCGCAGCTCTCCGCCGAGGGTGCGCTCCAGCACCTGCTCTCCATCGAAGGCCTGCCTGCTTCCGTTCTGCATCAGATCCTCGACACGGCCGACTCCTTCGTCGGCGTGACCGAGCGCGAAGTGAAGAAGGTTCCCCTGCTGCGTGGCAAGGCCATCTTCAACCTGTTCTTCG
>CAZGTK010000396.1:0-934 GCA_964528415.1 uncultured Burkholderiales bacterium
CCGCGCGCCGGGCGCTCGGCGTGGTGCCGCAGGAGCTCGTCTTCGATCCCTTCTTCACCGTGCGCGAGACACTGCGCATCCAGTCGGGCTACTTCGGCCTGCGCCGCAACGACGACTGGATCGACGAGGTCATCGCGCGTCTGGACCTCACCGAAAAGGCCGACGTCAACATGCGCGCGCTCTCCGGCGGCATGAAGCGGCGGGTGCTGGTGGCGCAGGCGCTCGTGCACAAGCCGCCCGTGATCGTGCTCGACGAGCCGACCGCCGGCGTCGACGTGGAGCTGCGCCAGGGGCTTTGGAGCTTCGTGCGCCAGCTGAACCGCGACGGCCACACCATCGTCCTCACCACGCACTACCTCGAGGAGGCCGAGATGCTGTGCAGCCGCGTCGCCATGCTCAAGCAGGGCCGCGTCGTGGCGCTCGACAGCACGCGCAACCTGCTGGCCGGGTTCGCCCAGCGCTACCTCAAGCTCAAGCTCTCGCCCGACCAGCTGCCGGCGAGCCTGCACCCGCTGCTGTGCGGCGAGGAGCAGGGCCGCTTCGTGCTGACGCTGTCGGATTACGCCACGCTGGAGCAGGTGATGTGCACGCTGCGTGAGACCGGCACCCAGGTGCTCGACCTCGAGCTGAAGCAGCCGGACCTGGAGGAAGTGTTCGTCCGGATCATGAGCGGGAGCTGACGTGGAAGGCTTCGCCACGCTGTTCTACAAGGAGGTGCTGCGGTTCTGGAAGGTCGCGTTCCAGACCGTCGCCGCGCCGCTGCTGACGACGCTGCTCTACCTGCTGATCTTCTCCCACGTGCTGGAGCGCCACGTGCAGGTGTTCGACGGCGTCTCCTACACGGCGTTCCTGATACCGGGCCTGGCCATGATGGCGGTGCTGCAGAACGCCTTCGCCAACAGCTCGTCGAGCCTGATCCAGTCCAAGATCACCG
>CAZGTK010000396.1:944-2917 GCA_964528415.1 uncultured Burkholderiales bacterium
CCTACTGGGACATGTTCCTCGCCTACGTGCTGGCCGCGGTCGTGCGCGGCGTGGTGGTGGGGCTCGGCGTCGTCATTCTGTCGGTGTTTTTCATCAAGCTGCCGCTGCTGCACCCGTTCTGGGCGCTGGCGTTCGCGTTCATGGGCAGCGCGCTGGCCGGCAGCTTCGGCGTCATCGCCGGCATCTGGGCCGAGAAGTTCGACCAGCTCGCCGCGTTCCAGAACTTCGTCATCATGCCGCTCACCTTCCTGTCCGGCGTGTTCTACTCGATCCATTCGCTGCCGCCGTTCTGGCAGGCGGTCTCGCACCTGAACCCGTTCTTCTACATGATCGACGGCTTCCGCTACGGCTTCTTCGGCGCCGCCGACGTGCCGCCGCTCGCCAGCCTCGGAATTGTGGGAGCGTGTTTCCTGGCGGTATCATTCCTCACCCTTTGGCTCCTGAAGACCGGCTACAAGCTGCGGCAGTAGCCGGCGACCCGGCAACGACCATGGTGTTTCCCGAAGACGTCAAGAACTACATCGAGAGCGGCCTCGCCTGCGACCACGTTGCGGTGGAGGGCGACGGCCAGCACTTCGAGGCGATCATCGTCAGCCCCGAGTTCCGCGGCAAGACCATGGTGCAGCAGCACCAGCTGGTCTATCGCGCCCTGGGCGAGCGCATGCGCGAGCAGATCCACGCGCTGTCGATGAAGACCTACACCCCCGAGCAGTGGGCCGAGAAGGGCTGACGCCCCCGGCCCGCGACCGATGCAGAAGCTGAAGATCCACGGCGGCGCGGCGCTGGCCGGCGAGATCCGGGTCTCCGGCGCCAAGAATGCCGCGCTGCCCATCCTTTGCGCGGCGCTGCTGACGCCGGAGCCGCTCTTCGTCGAGAACATCCCGCACCTGCGCGATGTCACGACCAAGCTCGGCCTGCTGGCGCAGATGGGCGTCGAGGTGTCGCTGGACGAGAAGCTCGGGGTCGAGCTGCGCGCGCGCGAGCTTACGCACCTGGTGGCGCCCTACGACCTCGTCAAGACCATGCGCGCGTCGATCCTGGTGCTGGGTCCGATGCTGGCGCGCGCCGGCGAGGCGCGGGTGTCGCTGCCGGGCGGGTGCGCCATCGGCCTGCGGCCGGTGGACCAGCACATCAAGGGCCTGCAGGCGATGTGCGCGGAGTACCGCTTCGAACCCTGCTCCAGCGTGGCCAGGGCGGCGCGGCTGGAGGGAGCGCGCATCGTCATGGACATGGTCACGGTCACCGGCATCGAGAACCTGATGATGGCGGCGACGCTGGCGAGGGGGACCACGGTGCTCGAGAACGCGGCGCGGGAGCCGGAGGTCGTGGATCTCGCCGAGTGCCTCAACGCGATGGGCGCGCGGGTCGCCGGCGCCGGCACCGACGTGATCACCATCGAGGGCGTCGAGCGCCTGCGCGGGGCCCGCCACAGCGTCATGCCGGACCGCATCGAGACCGGCACCTACCTCGTGGCGGGCGCGGCGACGCGCGGCGACGTCATGCTGAAGAACACGCGCGGCGACATCCTCGACGCCGTGCTGCAGAAGCTGCGCGAGGCCGGCGCCGAGATCGACACCGGCGCCGACTGGATCCGGCTGCGCATGCGGGACAAGCCCCGCGCGGTGAGCCTGCGCACAGCGCCGTATCCCGCGTTCCCCACCGACATGCAGGCGCAGTTCATGCTGCTCGACGCCGTCGCCGAGGGCACCGCGGTCGTCACGGAAACGGTGTTCGAGAACCGCTTCATGCACGTGCAGGAGCTGCAACGCATGGGCGCCGAGATCGACGTCGAGGGCAACACCGCGGTCGTGCGCGGCGTCGACGCGCTGTCCGGCGCCACCGTCATGGCCACCGACCTGCGCGCGTCGGCGTGCCTGGTGCTGGCCGGGCTGGTGGCGGGCGGCGAGACCGTCGTGGATCGCATCTACCACATCGACCGCGGCTACGAGTGCATCGAGGAGAAGCTCACGCAG
>CAZGTK010000397.1:0-2913 GCA_964528415.1 uncultured Burkholderiales bacterium
TCGAGCGCAAGTTCCGCGAGACCAGGCTTTACCAGGTGGCGCCGATCTCGACCAACCTGATCCTGTCCTACGTGGCCGAGCACGTGCTCGGGCTGCCGCGGTCTTACTGAAGCAACCAAACAGACACAGAGGCACAGAGGGGAAAACCTCTGAACCGCGAAGGACGCCAGGGACGCGAAGGCGGCAACAGTGAACGTTCGGCCCCATCATTTCTCCGCGTCCTCTGCGTCCTTCGCGGTGAGACGAATTTCGATTGCCTCGGCGCCTTGGTGTCGCTGGGTTGAGTGTTGAGCATATGCGTCCGCTGGAAGGCATAACGGTCGTCTCCCTGGAGCAGGCGGTGGCGGCGCCCTTCGCGAGCCGTCAGCTCGCCGACCTCGGCGCGCGCGTGATCAAGATCGAGCGGCCCGGCGCCGGCGACTTCGCCCGCGGCTACGACGCTACCGTGCTCGGCCAGTCGTCGCACTTCGTCTGGCTGAACCGCTCCAAGGAAAGCCTGACGCTCGACATGAAGCACCCGCAGGCAGCCGAGGTGATGGCGCGGCTGCTGGCGAAGGCGGACGTCTTCATCCAGAACCTGGCGCCCGGCGCGGCCGAGCGTCTCGGGCTGGGCGCCGAGGGGCTGCGGGCGCGCCACCCGCGCCTCGTCGTTTGCGGCATCTCGGGCTACGGCGGAAGCGGCCCCTACTCGCAGAAGAAGGCCTACGACCTGCTGGTGCAATGCGAGTCGGGCGTCGTGTCGGTTACCGGCACCGCGGATACGCCGAGCAAGGCGGGCATCTCCATCGCCGACATCGCGGCGGGCATGTACGCCTACTCGGGCATCCTGACCGCACTGTTTCAGCGCGAGCGCACCGGCGAGGGCGCCGCGCTCGACGTCTCGATGTTCGAGTCGCTGGGCGAATGGATGGGCTACCCGGCCTACTACGCCGCCTACGGCGGAGCGCCGCCGCCGCGCACCGGCGCCGAGCACGCGACGATCTTCCCCTACGGGCCGTTTCCCGCCGGCGACGGCAAGCCGGTGTTCTTCGGCATCCAGAACGAGCGCGAGTGGGAGCGCTTCTGCCGCGAGGTGATCGAGCGCGCCGACCTGGTGGACGACCCGCGCTGCCGCGGCAACGCCGCGCGCCATGCGCATCGGGCCGAGCTGCGCGCGGAGGTGGAGCGGGCGCTGTCGCGCTTCGACGCCGCCGAGGTGGTGCGCCGTCTCGACGCCGCCGACATCGCCAACGCGCGGCTCAATACGCTGCAGGAGTTCTGGGACCATCCGCAGCTCGCCGCGCGGAATCGCTGGCGCGAGGTGGCCTCGCCCGCCGGCGCGCTCCGGGCGCTGGTACCGCCGGCGATGCCCGACGGCGTCGAGCCGCGCATGGACCCGATCCCCGCGGTCGGCGAGCACACCCGCGCGATTCTCGCCGAGCTGGGCTTCGGCGAGGACGCGGTGGGGCAGTTGGCCGCCGCCGGCGCAATCTAGCCCGGCCGCGGCAAGCGAGCGATTCTGGAGGACGCCGAATGACGACCCGCCGACTGGCCGAATTCTGCGCCGGCCTCGCGTACGACGACCTGCCCGCCGAGGCGGTGCTGCGGACCAAGGAGCTGTTCCTCGACTGGCTGGGCTCCGCGCTCGCCGGGCGTGGCGCGCGGCCGGTCACGGCGCTGGAGGCGTTCGCGGCCGCGATGGGCCCCGGCGACGGCGCCGCCGAGATCCTCGTCTCCCGCCGGCCGAGCTCGCCGTATTTCGCCGCGCTGGTCAACGCCGCCGCCTCCCACGTCGTCGAGCAGGACGACCTGCACAACGCATCGGTCACGCATCCGGGCACGGTCGTTTTTCCGGCCGCGCTCGCGACGGCGCAGGCGCTGCGCTCGTCCGGACGGGAGTTCATCGCCGCCTGCGCGGCCGGCTACGAGGCGTGCACGCGGGTGGGCGAGTTCCTCGGCCGCAGCCACTACACCGTGTTCCACACGACCGGCACGGCCGGCACGCTCGGCGCGGCGGCCGCGGTCGGCCGCCTGCTGGGTCTCGATGCGCAGCGCATGCTGCATGCGTTCGGCTCGGCCGGCACGCAGGCGGCCGGCCTGTGGGAGTTTCTGCGCGACGCCGCGGACTCGAAGCAGCTGCACACCGCCAAGGCGGCGGCCAACGGCCTGCTGGCCGCGTACCTGGCGCGCGAGGGCGTAACCGGCGCGAGCCGCGTCCTGGAAGGCGATCAGGGCATGGCGGCGGGGATGTCGCGCGACGCCGACGCGACCAGGCTCGCGGCGGCCCTCGGCGAGCGCTGGGCCGTGAACGAGACCTCGATCAAGTACCATGCCTCGTGCCGCCACACGCATCCGGCGGCGGACGCGCTGCTCGAGATCGTCACCGAGCACGATCTGGCGCCGGAGGACATCGCCCGCATCACGGCGCGGGTGTATCGGGCCGCGCTCGACGTGCTCGGCCCGGTCACGGATCCGCGCACGGTGCACCAGTCCAAGTTCTGCATGGGCTTCGTGCTCGCGCAGATCGCCGTCCGGCGCTCCGCGTCGGTGCTGGATTTCACCGACGCCGCGCTGGCCGATCCGGCGCTGCGCAAGCTCGTCGGCAACGTGGCGATGGTGCTGGATCCGGAAGTGGACCGCGCGTATCCGGCGCAGTGGAGCGCCGTGGTGGACGTCGAAACGCGCGACGGCCGCCTTCTCTCGCGGCGCGTGGCGGTTCCCAAAGGCGATCCCGGCAATCGCCTCACGCGTATCGAGCTGGAGGAGAAGTTCCGCCGGCTCGCGGGCTACGCCGGCGCGGCGACGCCGGCCGAGGCGGAGACGCTGATCGCCGCGGCGGCTTCGCTGGAGGGCATGACCGTCGGCCCGCTGCTTCGCGCAGGGCCGGCGCCGCGGCGCGTCGGCACGGCGCCCTGAGCGCTCCGGCGGCGGGCG
>CAZGTK010000398.1:0-2897 GCA_964528415.1 uncultured Burkholderiales bacterium
GGTCATCGCCGAGACCATCGTCGGCTGGGGCATGGAGCCGTGGCAGTTCCTGATCGTCGTCAACCTGCTGCTGCTGGCCGCCGGCATGTTCATGGAGCCCACCGGCATCATCCTGATCCTGGCGCCGATCCTGTTCCCCATCGCGACCCAGCTCGGCATCGACCCCGTGCACCTGGGCATCATCATGGTGGTCAACCTCGAGATCGGCATGGTCACGCCGCCGATCGGGCTCAACCTGTTCGTCACCGCCGGCATCACCAAGATGTCGATCACGCAGGTGGTGCGGGCGGCGCTGCCGTGGCTGATGGTGCTGCTTTCGTTCCTGGTGATCGCCACCTACGTGCCGGCGATCTCGCTCTGGCTGCCGAACCTGCTGTTCTGACGCGCGCCGGCTGAGCCCGGCGCCGGCGGTATAATCGGCGCTCCATGCCGCCCGCCAGCCATCCCGCGTCGCCGGCGGCGCCGGCCCGCGCGAATCGCCTTGGTCTCGTCGTCCTGCTGGGCGCGCTCACCGCCTTCGGCCCGCTTGGCATCGACATGTACCTGCCGGCGTTTCCGCAGATCGCGGACGCCCTCGGCGCGCCGATCGGCGCGGTGCAACTCACGCTGCCGGTGTTCCTCGCCGGCATGGCGGCCGGGCAGATCCTCTACGGCCCGCTGTCGGACCGCTTCGGACGCCGCGCGCCGCTGATCGCCGGCTGTCTCGCCTTCGCCGCGGCGTCGGCGGCGTGCGCGCTGGCCGGCTCGGCCGGCGCGCTGATCGTGTCGCGCTTTCTGATGGGCCTCGGCGGCGCCGTCGGCCTCGTCGTGGCGCGCGCGGTCGTGCGCGATCTCTACGACGAGTCGGAGTCGGCGCGCGTCTACTCGCTGATGATGCTGGTGATGGGGCTCGCGCCGGTGCTGGCGCCGGCGCTCGGCGGCCTGCTGCTGCTCGCGTTCCGCTGGGAGTCGATCTTCTGGGTGCAGGCGGCGTTCGGCGTCGGCTGCGCCGTCGCGGTGGCCGCGGCGCTGCCGGAGACCCTGGCCGCGCATCACCGCGCCCGCGCCCATCCCGGGTTCATCGCGCGGCGCTTCGCGTTCCTGCTCGGCCAGCGCGCGTTCGTCGGCTTCGCGCTGACCACGGCCTGCTGCTCGGGCATCCTGTTCGCCTACATCTCCGGCTCGCCGTTCGTGTTCATCGAGCTGTTCGGCGTCTCGCCCCAGCTCTTCGGCGTCTTCTTCGGCGCCAACGCCGTCGGCCTGTTCTCGGCGGCGCAGCTCAACCACTGGCTGCTGCGGCGCTGGTCGCCGCGCCGGATCCTGGGCGCGGCCTTCGCCGTCAACGCGACGGCGGCGCTGTTGCTGGCGGCGGCGACCGCCGGCGGCATCGGCGGGTTCGCGCTGTTCTTCGGACTGCTGTTCGTCTGCGTCGCGACGCTCGGGCTGCTGCTGCCCAACGCGGTCGCCGCCGCCATGCAGCCGTTCCCGGAGATGGCGGGCAGCGCGTCCGCGCTGCTGGGGATGCTGCAGTACGCGCTCGGCGCCACCACGGGCGCGCTGGTGGGCTTCCTGCACGACGGCACGGCGCTGCCGATGGCCCTCGTCGTCGTCGCCGCGTCGTGCGCCGGCGCGCTCGCGCTGGCGCTGCTGACGCGCCCCTCGGGGCCCTAGCGCCATGACGGGCCAGTGGGAGTTCTGGATCGACCGCGGCGGGACGTTCACCGACCTCGTCGCGCGCGCGCCCGACGGCAGCCTGCGCACGCTGAAGCTGCTGTCGGAGAATCCGGGCCGCTACCGCGACGCGGCCGTCGAGGGCATCCGGCGCCTGCTGGGCCTTGCGCCCGGCGCGCCGATCCCGGCGGAGCGCATCGCCGCCGTGAAGATGGGCACCACCGTGGCGACCAACGCGCTGCTCACGCGCAGCGGCGAGCCGACGGTCCTCGTCATCACGCGCGGCTTCGCCGATCAGCTGCGCATCGCCTACCAGAACCGGCCCCGGCTGTTCGACCTCGAGGTCATCCTGCCCGAGCTCGTCTACCGGCGCGTGATCGAGGTGGACGAGCGGGTCGGCGCCGACGGCACGGTGCTGCGCGAACCCGACCTCGCCGCCGCGCGCATCGCGCTGCGGGCCGCGTACGCCGAGGGGTTCCGCTCGGCCGCCATCGTGCTGATGCACGCGTACCGCTTCGCGGAGCACGAGCGCCGCGTCGCGGCGCTGGCGCGCGAGATCGGGTTCGCCCAGGTGTCCGCGTCGCACCAAGTCGCCGCCCTCATGAAGCTGGTCTCGCGCGGCGACACCACGGTGGCGGACGCCTACCTGTCGCCGATCCTGCGGCGCTACGTCGAGGCGGTCGCGGCCGAGCTCCGCGGCGCGCCGCTTTACTTCATGCAGTCGAGCGGCGGCCTGACGTCCGCGGCGCTGTTCCAGGGCAAGGACAGCATCCTCTCGGGCCCCGCCGGCGGCGTTGTCGGCGCGGCGCGCACGGCGCAGGCCGCCGGCCATGGCCGCGTGATCGGCTTCGACATGGGCGGCACCTCGACCGACGTGTGCCACTACGACGGCGGCTTCGAGCGCGCCTTCGACACGCTGGTGGCGGGCGTGCGCATGCGCGCGCCGATGATGGCGATCCATACCGTCGCCGCAGGCGGCGGGTCGATCGTGCGCTTCGAGCACGGCCGCTTCCGCGTCGGCCCCGATTCCGCCGGCGCCGACCCCGGCCCCGCCTGCTATCGAAACGGCGGCCCCCTCACGGTGACGGATTGCAACGTCCTGCTGGGCCGCATCCAGCCGGACTGGTTCCCGGCCGTGTTCGGGCCCGGCGGCGACCCGCCGCTCGACGCCGGCGTCGTCGCCGAGCGCGTCGCCGATCTCGCGCGGACGGCGGCGCAGGCGAGCGGCGTGCGCCGCACGCCGGAGG
>CAZGTK010000399.1:0-2879 GCA_964528415.1 uncultured Burkholderiales bacterium
GGCGCGCCTGCTCCATCGCCTTCTGCACCGCCACCGGCACCTCGCGCGCCTTGCCCTGGCCCATGCCGATGCCGCCGTCGCCGTCGCCCACCACGGTGAGCGCCGCGAATCCGAGCACGCGACCGCCCTTCACCACCTTGGTGACGCGGTTGATCGCGACCATCTTCTCGCGCAGGTTGTCCTGCCGCTCTTCCACCTGAGTCTTTGCCATCGCGTTTGACCTCGTTCGCGTGTTTGTGCGGCGGTCCGCTTAGAACTTGAGGCCGCCTTCGCGCGCCGCATCCGCCAGCGCCTTGATCCGCCCGTGGTAGCGGAAGCCGCTGCGGTCGAAAGCGACCTGCTCGATGCCGGCGCCTTTCGCCTTCTCGGCGATGCGCTTGCCGACCGCCGCCGCGGCGGCCACGGTCCCGCCCTTGGGCTGCGCCTTGCGCAGCTCCGGCTCCAGCGTCGAAGCGCTCGCCACCACCCGGCCGCCGTCGGCGGCAATCAGTTGCGCGTAGATGTGGCTGTTGCTGCGGAACACCGACAGCCGCGCCACCCTGAGTTCCGCAATCTTCGCCCGCGTCCTGCGAGCCCGGCGCAGCCGCGCCACCTTTTTGTTGACCATTGGTCGCCCCGCTTACTTCTTCTTGGTCTCTTTCAAGACCACCCGCTCATCGGCGTAGCGAATGCCCTTGCCCTTGTACGGCTCCGGCTTCCGGTAGGCCCGGATCTCCGCCGCCACCTGGCCCACCTGCTGCTTGTCGATGCCCTTGATCACGATCTCCGTCTGCGACGGCGTTTCCACCTTGATGCCCTTGGGCATCTTATGGCTGACCGGATGCGAGAAGCCCACGGTCAGGTTGAGCGAGTCGCCGGCCGCCTGGGCCCGATAACCGACGCCGACCAGGGCCAGCTTCTTCTCGAACCCCTTCGACACGCCCGTGACCATGTTGGCGAGCAGCGCGCGCGTGGTCCCGGACATGGCCCGGGCCTGCTGGCTCTCGTTGGCCGCGGTGACCTGGACGCGGTCATCGTTCTTCTCCAGCTTCACCAGGCCGGCTGGCAGGCGGCTCGACAGCGAGCCGAGCGGACCCTTAACGCTGACCGACTCAGGCGACAACGTGACTTCGACGCCCTTGGGCAGAACGACGGGGTATTTGGCTATGCGCGACATGGCTCCGACCTCACGCGACGATGCACAGGACTTCGCCGCCGACGCCGGCCGCGCGCGCCTGGTAATCGGCCATGACGCCCCGGGACGTCGACACGATCGCGATGCCCAAGCCGTTCATGACCTTGGGCAGATCGTTGCGTCCCCGGTAGACGCGCAGGCCGGGGCGGCTGACGCGCTCGATGGTCTCGATGACCGGCCGGCCGGCGTAGTACTTCAACGCCAGCTCCAGCACCGCCTTGCCGTCCAGCTCGCGCGCGACAAAGTCCTCAATGTAGCCTTCGTCCTTGAGCACCTTGGCGATGGCGACCTTGAGTCTCGACGACGGCATGACCACGCTCGATTTCTCCGACGCCTGGGCGTTGCGGATGCGGGTCAGCATGTCGGCGATTGGATCACTCATGCTCATACGTTTCTCTCCTGCAGCCTGCCTGCGCCCCGGGAAGCGTCCCGCGGGCGACCGTGGCAACTCGTTCCTACCAGCTGGCCTTAACCACGCCGGGAATTTCGCCGCGCATGGCGATCTCGCGCAGCTTGTTGCGGGCCAGGCCGAACTTGCGGAACGTGCCGCGCGGCCGGCCGGTGATGGCGCATCGGTTGCGCAACCGCACCGGCGAAGCGTTGCGCGGCAGCCTCTGCAGCCGCAGACGCGCCTGGTGGCGCTCCTCCTCGCTGGCCTGAAAGTTATCGATGATGGCCAGGAGCTCGGCGCGCTTGGCTGCGAACTTGGCAACCGTCGCGCGCCGCTTCTGTTCCCGATTGATGACCGACTTCTTCGCCATGCCGTCCTCAGCTCCGGAAGGGAAACTTGAACGCCGCCAGCAGCGCCCGCGCCTCGCTGTCGCTCTTGGCGGTGGTGGTGATCGTTATGTTCATGCCCCGCAGCGCGTCGACCTTGTCGTACTCGATCTCGGGGAAGATGATCTGCTCCTTGACGCCCATGCTGAAGTTGCCGCGGCCGTCGAAGCCGCGCGCCGAGATGCCGCGAAAATCGCGCACCCGCGGGATCGCGATCGTGATCAGCCGGTCGAGGAACTCGAACATTCGCTCCCGGCGCAGGGTGACCATGCAGCCGACCGGGTAGCCCTCGCGGACCTTGAAGCCGGCGATCGACTTGCGCGCCTTGGTGACCACCGGCTTCTGCCCGCCGATCTTCTCCATGTCGCCAGCCGCGTTCTCCAGCACTTTCTTGTCGGCGATCGCCTCGCCGACGCCCATGTTCAGCGTGATCTTCAGGAGGCGCGGTACCTCCATGTTCGTCTTGTAGCCGAACTGCTTGACGAGCTCGGGTACGACGGTTTCGCGGTAGTAATCGTGCAACCGTGCCATGGCCAGCCCTTAAACGTCCATTACTTCGCCGTTGGACTTGAAATAGCGCACCTTGCGCTGGTCCTCCAGCACCTTGACGCCCACGCGATCCGCCTTCTGCGTCGCCGGGTTGAAAATGGCGACATTGGACACGTGCAGCGGCATCTCCTTCTCGACGATGCCGCCGGTGGTCCCCTTGAGCGGATTCGGCCGCTGGTGCTTCTTGACCTTGTTGGCGCCCTCGACGACGAGGCGCTCGTCGTCGACCACGCGCAGCACGGTCCCGCGCCGGCCCTTGTCGCGCCCGGCGATCACGATAACTTCGTCGCCCTTGCGGATCTTGCGCATCACCTTCTCCTTACAGCACTTCCGGCGCCAGCGAGACGATCTTCATGAAGCGCTCGGTGCGCAGCTCGCG
>CAZGTK010000400.1:0-2874 GCA_964528415.1 uncultured Burkholderiales bacterium
CTACACCTGGCTCTACCGCATCGGGATCAACACCGCCAAGAACTACCTGGTCGCGATGGGGCGTCGGGCGCCGACCTCCACCGAATTCGACAGCGAGGAAGCGGAAACTTTTGACGATGCGGATCACCTAAGGGATGTCAACACGCCCGAGGCGGAGCTGCTCAGCAAGGAAATCGCCGAAACGGTGAACGACTCGATGGCAGGGCTGCCGGAGGAGCTGAGGACGGCCATCACCCTGCGGGAAATCGAGGGTTTGAGCTACGAGGAAATCGCGACGATCATGCACTGCCCGATCGGAACAGTGCGCTCCCGCATCTTCCGGGCGCGCGAGGCGATCGCCGAGAGCTTGCGCCCGCTGCTCGGAACCAGCAAGGACACGAGGTGGTGACGTGAAGGAAGAACTGTCGGCTTTGGCGGATGGCGAGCTGGAGGACTTTGAGGCGCAAGGGCTGGTGAAGCGCATCGCGTCCGACTCCGGCCTGGCGCGGGACTGGGGCACCTACCACGTGATCGGCGAAGCGCTGCGCCAGGAACGGACCTACCGGATCGACATTGTGGACGCCGTCAGCCGCCGCCTGGCCGAAGAGCCCACCGTGCTGGCACCGCGGCCGGTTCGGCGCAAGCGCGTGCAGGTCTACGCCCTGTCGGCAGCGGCGTCGGCGGCCGCGGTCGCGATGGTTGCGTGGGTGATGCTGCAGGGGCAGGCGCCGGCACCCGTGGCGCCGCTGGCCCAGAGCCCGGCGCCGGTCGTCGTCGGTGCCGCCGCGGTTCCCGTGGCGACGCCGGTCAACGCGGCCATGGACGATTACCTGCGCGCCCACCAGGAATACTCTCCCAGCACCCAGATCCTGGGCGTCGCCCCGTATATCCGCACCGTCTCCGGCGAATCCGCACGAGATCCGCGTCGATGAAACGCAGGGCCTGGGCGGCGTCGCTGGCGCTGGTAATGGCTCTGCCGGCGGGCGCCGAGCCGGCACCCGGCAAGGACGGCGTTGCCTGGCTTCAGCGTATCGCCACCGCGGCGCGCGAGGTCAACTACCAGGGCACCTTCGTCTACCAGTACGGCGACCACGTCGAGACGTCGCGGATCATCCACCTCGTCAACGAGACCGGCGAGCACGAGAAGCTGGAGGCGCTGGACGGCCCGCCGCGTGAAATCATCCGCACCAACGATACGGTGCGCTGCTACCTGCCCGCGGACAAGACGCTGAAGGTGGACCGCCGCAAGGCGCGACAGGTCTTCCCGGCGCTGCTTCCGGAGCAGCTGGCTTCGCTGCAGGAGTACTACCGCATCCGGCTCGCGGGCACCGAGCGCATCGCCGGCCACGACACCCAAGTGCTGGCCCTGGAGCCCAAGGACGGTCTGCGCTACGGCTACCGGCTCTGGGCGGAAACCGGTTCCGGCCTGCTGCTGAAGCGCTCGATGCTGGACGAGTCGCAGCGCTCGGTGGAGCAGATTGCGTTCACCCAGGTCGAGATCGGCAAGCCGATCGATCCCGCGCTTCTGAAGCCGCGGTTCGAGGCGCGCGTGGCGGAGTGGAGTCGCAGCGAAAGCGGCGAGGCCGATGCCGGCGGGGCAACGGTTTCCGCGTCGGGGTGGACGGTGGGCGACCGTCCGCCGGGGTTCCGCAAGGTCCTCGAGACGAAACGACAACTCGCCGGCAAGTCCCATCCCGTCACCCACATCATGTTCTCCGACGGCATGGCCGCGGTGTCCGTATTCATCGAGCCGGTGGGCGCGCGCCATCCGCCGCTGAAGCACCTCTCGACCCAGGGCGCGCTCAACATCTACTCGCGCGAGGTTGATTCGTATCTGGTCACCGTCGTCGGCGAGGCGCCCGCCGCGACGGTCATGAAGATCGCCAATTCCGTGGCCCGGGAGGGCCGCTAGCCGATGCTGGAGACGCTGGCGCGGGTGGTCGAGACGCGGCCTGGGGCGGCCGTGGTGGAGATCCTCGGCCGCGCCGGCTGCGGCCAGTGCGCGTCCGGCAAACCGTGCGGTTCCGGCATCCTGACCGGGTTGCTCCCCTCGCGCGCGCGCCGCTTCCTGGTGGACGATCCGATCGGCGCGCGAACCGGCGACGAGGTGGTGGTGGCCGTCGACGACGGCGCGCTCTTGCGAGGCTCCGTGGCCGTCTACGCGGTGAGCCTGGCCGCCGTGTTGCTGGGCGCCCTGCTGGGCGGGTGGCTGCTGCCGCAGTCGGCCGACGCCGGGGCGGCGGCCGGCGCGGTGCTGGGGCTGCTCGGCGCGCCGTTCCTGATTCGCGCCGTTGCCGGACGTCCGAGCGCGGTTCTCCCCCGCGTGATTCGCTCCGGCGCAGCCGCTGCGGTATCCTTCCAACGATAACTCCACAGGTGGTTCGTTCCATGGCTTTGCGCAATGCCGCCGCGGCCGTCGCCGCGCTGCTGTTGGCCTTTCCCGTTCTTGCCCGCGACCTGCCCGACTTCACGGTGATCGCCGAGCGGCAGGGGCCTTCCGTCGTCAACATCAGCACGACGCAGACGGTGTCGGAGGGGCGCGGCCTGCCGCAGCTGCCGAACATCCCCGAGGACGATCCGTTCTACGAGTTCTTCCGCCGCTTCATCCCGAACATCCCGAACGTGCCGCGCGAGTTCCAGTCACGCTCGCTGGGCTCCGGGTTCGTCATCAGCGCGGACGGTTTCATCCTCACCAACGCGCACGTGGTCGAGGGCGCCGACGAGATCGTCGTCAAGTTCACCGACAAGCGCGAGTTCAAGGCCAAGGTGGTGGGCACCGACAAGCGCACCGACGTGGCGCTGATCAAGATCGAGGCCCGCGGGCTCCCGGCGGTGAAGTTCGGCGAGCCCGCCAGGCTCAAGGTGGGCGAGTGGGTGGTGGCGATCGGCTCGCCG
>CAZGTK010000401.1:0-2872 GCA_964528415.1 uncultured Burkholderiales bacterium
GGCTCGCCGGCGGCGCCCCACTCGGCCAGGACGGCGCGCGCCCGCGCGACCGCCTCGCCGAGGCGCGCCCGGACCTCGGGAGAAAGGCTGCCGCCGAAATCGGAGAGCACCGCCGGCTGGACGCCGACCAGCGCGAGCGAGCGCGGATAGCGGCCGGCGAGCTTCGCCAGAGCCAGGACTTCCTGGAATCCGACCTGGTGCATGCTGGCCTTGGTGGAGCCCCACGCGCACACCTCGTCGTCGTGGCAGACCCGCAACGTTCCCGGCGGCAGACCGAAATCGATGGCATCCAGGACCAGCACCCGCTCGGCGTCCTTGACCGGCTCGAGCAGGTTCAGCCCCTGGGTGCCGCCGTCCATCAGCCGCACCTCGGGGCCGAACCGGAAGCCGGCGTTGAGCGCCTCGACCGCGCGCACGCCGAACCCCTCGTCGGCCCAGAGGACGTTGCCGATGCCCAGTACCAGGATGTGCTGACTCATGACCCCCTCGGCGCGCTGTAACACGGGCAGTTACAGCGATTGGGGTCACGTTACCAGCGCCGGACGGCGCGTTCTTGATCTAGGTCAACCGGCACAGGCTCGCGAGTGACCCGCTAAGCCCATGACTTACTTAGGGGATATCGAGATGTGCTAATGCAACAAGCGTCTCACGCGCGGCGGCGGGCGGCGCCTTCGCCCGCTCGCGCCAGGAGCGCCGGCAGCTTCCCGCGCGCCTCGTGGGCATCCCACGCCGCCTGCAGGTAAAGCCACAGCAACGGATCGGTGCGGAAGAAAACCGCCAGGCGCAGCGCCGTGTCGGGTGTGATCGCCCGGTGGCCGCGGATCAACTCGTTAACTCGCCGCCGCGAGACGCCCAGCGCCCGCGCCAGTGCCTGCTGGGTGATGCCCCGGGGCCCGAGATACTGCCGCTCGAGGTACTGCCCCGGCTGGACCGGGGCCGCCGGCAGCGGGGCGGGGGACGCGTCCCCCGCCCCGGCCGTCCCCTCCGGCCTCCCCGGGTGCCTGTTCGCTGCGTCGACGGCGGAGAACACGACGGTCGCTGGTGCCGCGCTCAATCCTTCGACACCCGCCAGCCGTTGACCATGGTGCTGATCACGGTCTCGCCGCCGGCGACGTCCTCGCGGATGACGATGTAGATGTGGATGATGGTGAAGACGATCAGGTACCACATGCCGAGGTGGTGCCAGGTGTGAACGTCCTGGCTCTGGCCGAAGAGCGGGATCACCCAGGCGCTGAACCACTGGTACTGCCAGCTCGTCATGCCGGTGCCCTCGCCGTAGAGCGCGAAGCCGGTGACGATCATGAACACCGCGCCCAGCAGGTACATGAAGAACATGGCCGCCATCGCCAGCGGGTTGTGGCCCACGTACGCGGGCGCCTCCTTCTTGAGGAACGCGTAGTAGAGCATCTGGTCGATCATGCCTTTCCACCAGCCGGCATTGAAGATCGACAGCGGCACGCGGAAGATCTCGCGCGCGTAGCGGTTGCCGACGATGGCCCAGTACACCCGCAGCACGAAGAACACCGCGAAGATGTAGCCGGCGGCGAAGTGCAGGAAGCGGATGTAGCCGAACAGGTAGTGATTGCTCGCCTCGCCGCCCACCGACGGCAGCGGCTGGCCGATCAGGTAGCCGGTCGCCATCAGCACCACCATGGCGAGCGCCATGACCCAATGCCACAGCCTGACCGGCGCCTCCCAGACGTAGGCCTTGAGCCTGCCGCCGTGGGGTGCCGGGTGATACGCCAGAGTTTTTTGCGACATGGCTCGCTCCCTTCGCTAGCGGACCTTGACCCGCACGAGTTCCTCGCCTTCCGGCGAGATGACGTGCGTCGCGCACGCGAGGCACGGATCGAAGCTGTGGATCGTGCGCAGGATCTCGAGCGGCTGCTCCGGGTCGTGCATCGGCGTGTTCATGAGGGAAGCCTCATAGGCGCCGATCCGGCTCTGCGGGTCACGCGGGCTCGCGTTCCACGTGGTCGGCACGATGCACTGGTAGTTGGCGATCCGGGTATCGCGGATGTCGATCCAGTGACCCAGCGCGCCGCGCGGCGCCTCGCAGTACCCGGCGCCCTTGGCCGCCTTCGGCCAGGATGCGGGGTCCCACTTGTCGACGTTGGCGGTGGCCAGATTGCCGGCGCGGATGTTGGCCATCAGCTTGTCGAAGAAGTACTGCATCTTGTGCGCCGACCACGAGCACTCGAGCCCGCGCGCGGCGGTGCGGCCGAGCGTGGAGAAAAGCGCCGTCACCGGCACGTCCAGCTTCTTCAGCACCATGTCCACGGGCTCCTTGAATTCCGGGATGCCCATGGCGTAGCCCATCACGTAGCGCGCCAGCGGCCCCACCTCCATCGGCTGGCCCTTGAACCGAGGCGCCTTGATCCACGAGTACTTGGCGCTCTCGTCGAGCTGGTCGATCGCCGTGCGCGTGCCCTTGGTGCCCTTGCCGAGCACGAAGTTCGGCTCGGTGACGCCCTCGAACGGGTGCAGGCCCTTGGTTTCGTCGGGGTACTTGTACCAGGAGTGGGTCACGTACTCCTGGATCATGGCCGGGTCCTTGAGGTCGACCGCGTGGATCTCCTTCAGATTGCCGTTCAGGATCGCCCCGCGCGGCATCAGCAGCGACTTGTTGGAATCGTCGTTGGCGATGTCGGGGAACTCGCCGTAGCAGAGCAGGTTCTGGCTGGAGATGCCGCCGCCCCACTGCGCCCAGTCCTTGTAGAACGACGCGATCGCCAGCAGGTCCGGAATGTAGACCTGGTCGACGAAGGTGATGGTCTCCTGGATGATCTTCTGGACGCGGTTCAGCTGCTCCATGTTGACCGCGCCGACCGCGCCGGCGCTGCTGACGTTGATCGGGCTCGGCACGCCGCCC
>CAZGTK010000402.1:0-2871 GCA_964528415.1 uncultured Burkholderiales bacterium
CGGAGGCCGCAACGCCGCAGCCGCCGGAGGCCGCCTCCGCCGTTGCGGAACCGGCGGCGGGGCCGGAGCCGGGGCCGCCGGCGCCGCCGCCGGCACGGCCGATGCCGCGCCGCATGGAGGTGAAGTACGCGCTCACGACCGGCGAGGAAGGGGTCGAGATCGGCGTCGTCTACGGCGAATGGACGCTGGAGGGCGATCGTTACCTCGCGCGGACCGTGGCCGAGGCGAAGGGGCTGCTCGCGCTGTTTTTCAGCAGCCAGGTGGTGGCGGAGAGCCGCGGCACGCTGACGCCGGACGGGCTGCGTCCGGACCTGTTCGTGATCCAGCGCGGCGCGCTCGAGCGCACCGAGGTGGTCCAGTTCAACTGGCAGACCATGACCGCTACCATGACGTCGACCAAGGGCTCCGAGCGCGTGCGGATCCGGCGCGGCGCGCAGGACCAGCTGAGCTTCATGTTCCAGTTCCCGTTCACTTACCCGGGCGAGCAGGAGTACCAGTTCAACGTGCTCACCGGCCGCAAGGCCGACGCCTACACCTACCGCATTCAGGGGGAGGAATCGCTGGAGACCTTCATCGGGCCGTTTCGGACGCTGCGCGTCGAGCGGGCGCGCCAGCCGGGCGATCGCTCGGTGGACGCCTGGCTCGCGGTGGAGTTCTACCATCTGCCGGTGCGTCTGCGGCTGACCGACAAGAGCGGACAGACCGCCGACCTGGTCGTCACCGCGCTGGCGATCGAGCCTTGACGTGAGCGCCATCCCGACAGCGGTGATCCGAGCGGGCGAGGCGGCGCTGGCGCGCGTCCTTGCCATGGCGCATCCGGCCGACGCCGTGCTGAGCCGCTTCTTTCGCGAGCATCCCGGGCTCGGCGCGCGCGATCGGGCGCTCATCGCCGAAACCGTGTTCGGCGCGCTGCGCCGGTTCCGCCTGCTCGAGGCGGCCGGCGCGCGCCGGCCGCGGGAACTGCTGCTCGGCTATCTCGCGCGCTGTGACGGGCGCAACCTGCGCGAGCTGGAGCCGCTGTCGGCGCGCGAGCGCGACCTGCTCGGCGCGCTCAAGTCGCTGCGCGTCGAGGATCTGCCGGCCGCCGTGCGCGCCGAGCTGCCCGACTGGCTGGCCGAGCGGCTGACGACGGCGTTCGGCGAGGCGGAGATGGTGGCGATCGGGCGCGGCATGCAGGATTCGGCGCCGCTCGACCTGCGCGTGAACACGCTGAAGTCGGATCGGGACGCGGCGCTCGCGCGCCTGCGCGCCGACGGCTTCGCCTGCGAGCCGACGCGGCTCTCGCCCGTCGGCATTCGCCTTGCCGGAAAGCCGGCGATCAACCGGCATCCGCTGTTTCTGGACGGCGCGATCGAGGTGCAGGACGAGGGCAGCCAGCTCCTCGGCTACCTGCTCGCGCCGCGGCGCGGCGAGATGGTGGTCGATTTCTGCGCCGGCGCCGGCGGCAAGACGCTGCAGCTCGGCGCGATGATGCGCTCGCTCGGCCGGCTTTACGCGTTCGACGTTTCCGACCGGCGCATCGCGCAGCTCAAGCCGAGGCTGGCGCGCTCGGGCCTGTCCAACGTGCATCCGCAGCGCATCGACGGCGAAACCGACGCGCGCGTACGGCGTCTGGCCGGCAAGGTGGACCGGGTCCTGGTCGACGCCCCCTGCACGGGCACGGGGACGCTGCGGCGCAATCCCGACCTCAAGTGGCGCCAATCCCCGGCGAGCGTCGCGGAGCTGAGCGCCAAGCAGCGAGCGATCCTCGACGCCGCGGCGCGCCTGCCGAAAGCGGGCGGGCGGCTCGTCTACGCCACGTGCAGCCTGCTGCGAGAGGAAAACGAAGACGTGGTCGAGGCGTTTCTCGCGGCGCACCCGGACTACGCGACGGCCTCCGCCGACGAGGTGCTCGAGTCCGCCGGTATCGGCATCGACGACGGGCGGTACCTGCGGCTCTTCCCGCATCGCCACGGTACCGACGGCTTTTTCGCCGCTGTCCTCGTCCGGGCCGCTGCCTGATGGCGCGGATCGGCTGGGCGCTTGGCGTAGCCCTCCTGGTCGTCGCCGTGGCCGCGGCAGGGGCCGACCCGCCGCCGACGAGCCCGGCCCGCGTCGAGGTTTACTTCACGCCGGGCGATCCCGCGGACGTCCGCCTGATTACCCTGATTCGCCAGGCGCGGCGGGAAATCCTGGTGCAGGCGTACGTCTTTACCCACCGCGGCATCGCCCGCGCGCTGGTGGAGGCCCGGCAGCGCGGCGTGCGGGTGGGCGTCATCGCGGACCGCGAGCAGGCGGAGCGGTTCTCGGGCTGGCTCCTGCGTGAGTTGGCGAACGGCGGGGTGTCGGTGCTGCTGGACGGGGAGCACGAGGCGGCCCATAACAAGGTGATCGTCGTGGACGCCGGCACGCCCGCCGCGGCGGTGGCGACCGGAAGCTACAATTTCACGTATGGTGCCCAGCGACGAAATGCCGAGAATCTCGTCATTTTGACGCAAATACATGAGCTTTCGCAGAAGTTTGCAGACGATTGGCATCAGCACTCGCGTCATGCGGTGCCGCTTGCTCCCTGAGTGGGTCGCCCGCCTTCCTTGACTGA
This sequence comes from uncultured Burkholderiales bacterium, assembly GCA_964528415.1. GTDB lineage: Bacteria > Pseudomonadota > Gammaproteobacteria > Burkholderiales > UBA6910 > DATIUV01. Next base: position 2,579 of record CAZGTK010000402.1, read on the forward strand.
CCGGACGGATGCTGTAGACTGCCTGTCGGGATCATCCGACCCTGCTGACTTTTATAAAGAATTCAATGACTTTAGGACTTATTGATCTGCCCTGGTGGGGGTACGTCGCCTTCGCTCTCGTCACCACCCACATCACGATCGCCGCGGTGACGATCTTCCTGCACCGCCATCAGGCTCATCGCGCGCTGGACCTGCACGCGATTCCGAGCCACTTTTTCCGCTTCTGGCTGTGGCTGACCACGGGCATGGTGACGAAGGAGTGGGCCGCCATCCACCGCAAGCACCACGCCAAG
>CAZGTK010000403.1:0-2851 GCA_964528415.1 uncultured Burkholderiales bacterium
GGTCGCCGTCGTTGAGATCGGGGGGCGGGGCCTTGATGACCGTGTCGCCCGGCTTGAGCCCGTCCTCGACGAGGACGACGTCCCCGATCCGCTCGCCGGCGGCGACCGGCGCCGCGACGGCGCGCCCGTCCGCGAGCCGGAACGCGACCGTGCGACCGCCGCGCTCCACCACAGCATCGGCGGCCACGGCGGTGCGCGGCGCGCGCTCGCCGGCGGCCAGCGGCTGCGACAGGAACGCCACCCGCGCGCTCATGTCCGGCAGCACCCGGTCGTCGCGGTCGAGAAAGCCCACCTTCACCAGCACCGTGGCTTTCGAGCGGTCGACGGTCGGCACGATCCGCCGCACGACGCCGGCAAACCGGATGTCCGGCCGGGCATCCAGGGCGATCTCGCACGGCTGGTCCACCTGAACCTTCGACAGGTTCGATTCGGAGACGTCCGCCTCGACCTCCAGCGTGTCCATGTCGGCCATCGACACCACCGCGCCTTTCGACTCGGGCGACGGGTTGAACGGCGAGACGATGTCGCCGATGTTGGCGAATTTCTGCAGCACGACGCCGTCGAACGGCGCCCGGATCAGCGTGTACTCGACCGCGATCTCGGCGGCCCGCAGGCTGGCTTCGGCGGCGCCGATGGCGGCGCGGGCGCCGATGACGGCGGCCTTCGCCTTGTCGTGGCGCGCCTGCGCCTGGTCCACGGTCGCCTGGGAGATGAACCGCTGCGCCGCCAGCTCGCGGGCGCGCGCCAGCTCGCGCCCGGCGTCGGCCAGCTCAGCCTCGGCCTGGCTCAGGTTCGCGCGCGCGACGCCGAGGTTGGCGGCCGACTGGTCGCGCGTCGCCATCACGTCGTTGTTCTCGAGCCGGGCGATCGTCTGCCCGGCCTGCACGCGGCTGCCTTCCGCGACGCCCAGCCATTCGAGGCGGCCGGTGGCCTTGGACGCCACCGACGCCTTGCGCTGCGGCACGACGTAGCCGGTTGCGTTCAGCAAGGTGTACTTCTGCGACGGGTAGACCTGCACCACGGTGGCCGTCTGCACCTCGAGCGACGAGCGGCTCACCGCCAGCAGCGCGGCGACGCCGACGGCCGCGGCGGCAACGATCAGCCACGGTAGAATGCGCCGGCGCCGGACCGGCGCGGTGCGGTCGATACGGAGCTTGTCGAGTTCTTCGCTGGACACGTGAGAATCCGGAAGCGCGCTGCCCAACGGCGGGCGCGGGGGGAAAATGGCCGAAATTATGGACCGAAACGCGACCGCGGACACCTGTTCAGTCGCGGTGCCCGGCGGCAAGGTGCGCGCGCGGCTGCTCGGACCGACCTTGGCCGGCGGGATTCGTTCGCCGGCGCTGGTGTTCCTGCACGAGGCGCTGGGCAGCGTCGCGCAGTGGCGGGACTTTCCGCGCCGGCTGGCGGAGGCGACCGGATGGCCGGCGCTGGTCTACGAGCGTCTCGGCCACGGCGGCGCGGACCCCCTGCCCGCGCCGCGCGATCCGCGCTATCTGCACGTCGAGGCCGAGACCGTGTTGCCGCGGGTGCTGGACGCCGTCGGAATCCACCGGGCCGCGCTGGTCGGCCACAGCGACGGGGGGTCCATCGCGCTGCTGGCGGCGGCCGCCTTTCCTGCGCGCATCGTCGGCGCGGTGACGCTGGCGGCGCACGTCTTCGTCGAAGAAATCACGCTCGAGGGCATCCGCGCCGCGGTGCGCCGGTACCGCACGACCGATCTCCCCCAGCGCCTCGCGCGGCACCACGGCGACAAGACCGGCGCGCTGTTCCACGCCTGGTGCGACACCTGGCTCGCGGCCGATTTCCGCGCCTGGAACATCGAGGACTGCCTGCCGCGCATCCGCTGTCCGCTGCTGGCGGTCCAAGGCGAGGACGACCCCTACGGCAGCGCGGCGCAGGTGGAGGCGATCGCCCGGGGCGCCGGCGGCCCCGTGGCGACGCTGATGCTGCGCTCGTGCGGCCACTCGCCGCACCTGCAGGCTCCCGAAGCGGTGCTGGCCGCGACCGTGCCGTTCGTCACCGGCCTTCGAAACCCGGCCCCGCACCGGACCGCGTCATGACGCGGCGCATCAACCGCGGCCGGCCGCCGGGCGGCGGGTTGTCACTGGCGCATCGGCGTGTTACATAAAGTGCCGGCTCAAACGCCGCCATTCCTATAACCACGAAACCCTGAGGAGCTTTCCCATGCACCGGTCCGTCCGCACCACCCTGGCTGCCGCCATGGTCAGCCTCGGCGTCGCCCTGCCGGCCAGCGCCGAGCAGTTCGTCAACATCCTGACCGGCGGCACCAGCGGCGTTTACTACCCGCTCGGCGTCGCGCTGTCGAAGATCTACGCCGAGAAGATCCCCGGCGTGCGCACCCAGGTCCAGTCCACCAAGGCGTCGGTGGAAAACCTGAACCTGCTGCAGTCGAAGCGCGGCGAGATCGCCTTCGTGCTCGGCGACTCCGTGAAGTCGGCGTGGGAAGGCGACGAAGAGGCCGGCTTCAAGCAGAAGCTCGGCAACCTGCGCGGCATCGCCGGCATCTACCCGAACTACATCCAGATCGCCGCGCTCAAGGAAAGCGGCATCAAGAGCTTCGCCGACCTCAAGGGCAAGAGCCTCTCGGTGGGCGCGCCGAAGTCGGGCACCGAGCTCAACGCCCGGCGCATCTTCGAAGCGTCCGGCATGAGCTACAAGGACCTGAAGAAGACCAAGTACCTGCCGTTCGCCGAGTCCGTCGAAGGCATGAAGAACCGCCAGCTGGACGCGACGCTGCAGTCGGCCGGCCTCGGCGTGGCGTCGATTCGGGACCTGTCCACCTCGGTGCCGATCAATATCGTCGCGGTTCCCGAGGCGGTGGTCGCCA
>CAZGTK010000404.1:0-2847 GCA_964528415.1 uncultured Burkholderiales bacterium
GAAGATCGCGGCGCGCGGGACGGCGGCGGGCGCCGCCCCGCTGCCGGCCCGCGACGACCCCGAGCCCGACGAGGCCTGAGCGCCCGTGCTCGCGCCCGACGACGGTCCCGACGCGCCGTGGAGCACGGTCGCCGGGTGGCAGGTCGCCGTGGCCGCGGCGTTCGGCATCGCCGCCTGCGTCTTCGGACTCACCGGCGAGGGCTGGTTTCCGATGCTGGACTCCGCGAACCTCGTCTTCCACGAGGCCGGCCATCCGCTGATGGGCGCACTCAGCCAGCGGCTCGCGGTCTACGGCGGCACGCTGATGCAGCTGGCGATCCCGCTGGCCGTCGCGGCGAGCTTCCTGCGCCGGCGGGAAGCGCTGGGCCTTGCGCTCGCCGGCGTCTGGCTGTTCCAGAATTTTTTCAACGTCGCGCGCTACCTCGCGGACGCGCGCGCCCAGGCGCTGCCTCTGGTCGGCGGCGGCGACCACGACTGGGCCGAGATCCTCTCGCGCTGGGGCGCGCTGCATCTTGACGGCACGCTCGCCGGGCTGCTCCGGGCGGCCGGTGTGGTGGGCGTCGCCGGTTGCGTGGCGTGGCTCGCGCTGCGCTGGCGCCGGCAGGTCGCAGAGGGCTGAGCGCGCGTCGCCCGCGCACCGAGTCGCAATGAGGGTCCAGCCCTACGCCGCCCTCGGCGGCTTCTATTTCTTCTACTTCGCCTTCGTCGGCGCGTTCTCGCCCTACTGGAGCCTGTACCTGCGCCACCTGGGGTACGCGGCGGCGCAGATCGGCCTGCTCATGTCCCTGCTGCAGGTGATGCGGATCTTCGCGCCGAACGCCTGGGGCTGGCTCGCCGATCACACCGGCCGGCGGGTCGAGATCGTGCGCATCGCGGCGCTGCTGGGCCTCATCGGCTACATCGGCGTCTTCTTCGGCGAGAGCTTCGGCTGGATGCTGCTGGTCATGGGCGTCATGAGCTTCTTCTGGAGCGCGTCGCTGCCGCTGGTGGAGGCCATCACCTTCTCGCACCTCGGCGCCCGCACCGGCGCCTACGGCCGCATTCGCTCGTGGGGCTCGGTCGGCTTCATCGCGACCGTCGTCGGCGTCGGCTACATGCTGGACTACGTCGCCATCACCGCGCTGCTGTGGGTGGTGCTGCTGCTCAAGGTGGGCGTGGCCGGGGCCGCGCTGGCGATCCACGACCTGGGCGCGCCCAAGGCCGACACGGAGAGCGTGCCGCTGCGGGCCATCCTGAGGCGCCCCGAGGTGGTGGCGCTGATGGCCGCGTGCTTCCTGATGGCGGCGGCGCACGGGCCGTACTACGTGTTCTTTTCCATCTACCTGGTCGACACCGGCTATCCCAAGAGCTGGGTCGGCTGGCTGTGGGCCCTCGGCGTCGTCTGCGAAATCGGCGTGTTCTTCCTGATGCCGCGGCTCGCCGCCCGTTTCAGCGGCAAGCAGATCCTCGTCTTCAGCTTCGGCTGCGCGGTCTTGCGGTTCCTGCTGGTGGCGTTCTTCGTCGAATGGCTGTCGCTGATGCTGCTGGCGCAGGTCCTGCACGCGGCCACCTTCGGCTCGTATCACGCGGCGGCGGTGGCGGCGTTCCACCGCCATTTCACGGGCCGCCACCAGACAAGGGGCCAGGCGCTCTACACCAGCGTGAGCTTCGGGGCGGGCGGCACGCTGGGCAGCGGCCTGAGCGGCTTCGCCTGGGAGACGGTGGGCCCCAGCGTCACCTTCGCGCTGTGCGCCGTCGCGGCGTTTGCCGGCGGTGCGCTGCTGGCGTGGAAATTCGGCTCCGACGAGCCGCGGCGCTGACCCTGCCGCCTGCGCCGAGAACGGCGTTTATGCGATAATTCCAAGCTTAGCTGGGATTCGAGTGATGGCCGGAAAGACCCTCTACGACAAGCTCTGGGACAGCCACGTGGTGCGGCGCGAGGCCGACGGCACGGCGCTCCTCTACATCGACCGCCACCTGGTGCACGAAGTCACCAGCCCGCAGGCGTTCGAGGGGCTGCGGCTGGCCGGCCGCAAGCCGTGGCGCGTCGAGTCGATCGTCGCCACGGCGGACCACAACACGCCGACCCGCGACTGGGACCGCGGGATTGCCGATCCGATCTCGCGCACGCAGGTGGAGACGCTCGACGCCAATATCAAGGCGTTCGGCGCCAAGGCGTATTTCCCGTTTCGCGACAGCCACCAGGGCATCGTCCACGTGATCGGGCCCGAGAACGGCGCCACGCTGCCGGGCATGACCGTCGTGTGCGGCGACTCCCACACCAGCACGCACGGCGCGTTCGCCTGCCTCGCGTTCGGGATCGGCACCTCCGAGGTGGAGCACGTGCTCGCAACGCAGTGCCTGGCGCAGAACAAGGCGAAAGCGATGCAGATCGTGGTCGACGGCGCGCTCGGCCCGGGCGTGACGGCCAAGGACGTGATCCTCGCCATCATCGGCCGGATCGGCACGGCCGGCGGGACCGGCTACGTCATCGAGTACGCCGGAGCCGCGATCCGCGGCCTGTCGATGGAAGGCCGCATGACGATCTGCAACATGTCGATCGAGGCCGGGGCCCGCGCCGGCATGGTGGCGGTGGACGACACCACGATCCGTTACCTCGAGGGGCGGCCGTTCGCGCCCAAAGGCGAGCTCTGGGAGCGGGCCGTGACGGCTTGGCGCGAGCTGAAGAGCGACCCGGACGCGGTGTTCGACCAGGTCGTCACGCTCGATGCCGCGGCGATCGAGCCCCAGGTCACGTGGGGGACGTCGCCGGAGATGGTGGCGCCGGTCGGCGGCCGGGTGCCCGACCCGGCGCAGGAAGCCAACCCGACCCGCCGCGAAGGCTACGCGCGGGCGCTGCAGTACATG
>CAZGTK010000405.1:0-2841 GCA_964528415.1 uncultured Burkholderiales bacterium
GATCAGGGGGTAGCGCAGGGAAAAGTCCTGCGCCATGCGCACCAGGGTGTCGTAGATCGAGGCGTCGCCATGCGGGTGGTACTTGCCCATGACGTCCCCCACCACGCGAGCGCACTTCACGTACGGCCGGTTCCAGGCGATGTTCGCCTCGTGCATGGCGTATAGGACGCGGCGGTGCACCGGTTTGAGTCCGTCGCGAACGTCCGGCAGGGCCCGGCCGACGATCACGCTCATGGCGTAATCGAGGTAGGACCGCCGCATTTCCTCTTCCAGGCTGACGGGGACGGTTTCCTTCGCGAAAGTTTCCATCACGGTGAATTTATGGGTTTATTTTGTCTGCGCCGGGGGGCGAAAAAAATGTTGCATTCTAGCATGGCGTCATTGCCCGACGCACTGGACGAACCGCCCCGTGGCACGCCACCGGCGAACGCAAAGAGTTGACATACCGAAGTTTTCCGCCCGATAATTCGCAAAACCCGCTACGGCGGCTGTGCGTTTTCCACACATCCGCTATCGGTACGGGCTAAAGGGGAGCGTCGCGAGCCACCACGGAGTTTGTCCCCACGGCTTTGAATCACGTCGCGATTTATCGTTTGTTATTCGGAAAAAGAAAGGTGCACAGGATGAATCTTGCTTCTGCGAAACGGATTGTGTCGGGCCTGGCCATCGGCGCCGCGGCGGTTCTCGCCGGTTGCGCTGCTACCCCGCCGGGACCGACCGAAGGGGACGCCTACTGGAAAAACTCCCAGGGCACGGTATGGCGCAACAGCACGGGCCTTTGCTGGCGCACCAGCTACTGGACGCCGGCGTCGGCGACCTGCGAGTGCGACAAGGACATTCTGCCCAAGGAAAAGTGCGAGCCGCCCGCCCCGAAGGCCGCGCCTGCTCCGGCTCCGGCTCCGGCCCCCGCTGCGGCGCCCAAGATGATGCCGGAGAAGGTCACGTTCTCGGCTGACGTCCTGTTCGACTTCGACAAGGCGGTGCTGAAGCCCGAAGGCAAGCAGGCGCTGGACAACTTCGCCAGCAAGCTGGGCGGCGTGAACTACGAGGTGGTTGTCTCGGTCGGTCACACGGACCGCATCGGCTCGGTTCAGTACAACAAGGGCCTGTCCATGCGCCGCGCCGAGTCGGTCAAAGCCTACCTGGTGTCGAAAGGCATCCCGGCCAACAAAGTCTACACCGACGGCAAGTGGTTCTCCGATCCGGTCACGAAGCCGGCGGACTGCAAGGGCAAGACCGGCAAGGCGCTGATCCAGTGCTACCAGCCGGATCGCCGCGTGGAAGTGGAAGTTGCGGGCAGCCGCAAGTAAGCTTCCCCCGCTCTGAGTCGAAAAAGCCCTGCCTCGCGCAGGGCTTTTTTTTGCCATGACCACTCCGGAACGCGTCGATACCCTGATCGAGGCCCGCTGGGTGATCCCGGTGGAACCGGCCCGCGCGGTCCTCGAACGCCATGCCGTTCCCATCCGGGACGGCCGCGTCCTCGCCGTGCTGCCCCAGGACGAAGCGGCGGCCCGTTACCTTCCCGACGAGCGCGTGACCCTGAGCGAGCACGTGCTTCTGCCGGGCCTCGTCAACCTGCACACGCACGCCGCCATGACGCTGCTGCGCGGACTGGCGGACGACCTGCCGCTGATGGAATGGCTGCAGCAGCACATCTGGCCCGCCGAGCAGCGGTTCGTGACGCCCGAATTCGTGCGCGACGGCACGCTGCTCGCCTGCGCCGAGATGCTGCGCGGCGGCGTGACCTGCTTCAACGACATGTACTTCTTCCCCGAGGCGGCCGCCGAGGCCGTGCTCCAGTCAGGGATGCGCGCGGCGCTGGGCATGATCCTCGTCGACTTCCCGACGCCTTACGCGGCCGACGCCGACGCCTATCTGACGAAGGGCCTCGCCATGCGGGACGCGTACCGCGACCAGGCGCTGCTTTCGTTCTGCATGGCGCCCCACGCCCCCTATACCGTCAGCGACCGCAGTCTCGGCAAGCTGCTCACGTATGCCGAGCAGCTCCAGGTTCCGGTTCACGTGCACCTGCACGAGACGCATGACGAGGTCGCGTCGAGCGCGGCCGAGCACGGCTGCCGGCCGCTCGCGCGCTTCGAGCGGCTCGGCCTCCTCGGGCCGGGGCTGATCGCGGTGCACATGGTTCATCTCACGGCCGAGGAAATCGCCCTGGTGGCGGCGCGCAATTGCAGCGTCGCTCACTGCCCCTCGTCCAATCTCAAGCTCGCGAGCGGCTTCCCTCCCGTGGCGGAGCTGCTCGCCCACGGCGTCAACGTCGGCCTCGGAACCGACGGCAGCGCCAGCAACAACCGGCTCGACGTTTTCCAGGAGATGCGCACCGCCGCGCTGCTGGCGAAGGCGGTGAGCGGCCGCGCGGACGCCGTGCCGGCGTGGCAGGCGCTGGAAATGGCGACGCTCTCCGGCGCGCGCGCGCTGGGACTCGAAGCGCGCATCGGCTCGCTGGCACCGGGCAAATCGGCCGATCTCGTCGCCGTGAACCTGGCCGGCGCGGCGCTGTCTCCCTGCTACGACCCGGTGTCGCATCTGGTATACGCGGCGGGCCGGGACGACGTGAGTGACGTCTGGGTGGCGGGCCGCCGCCTGGTGCGGGACCGAGGCCTCGAGACGCTGGACGTCCGGGACCTCGCCGCGCGGGCAGCCCGCTGGAGCCGCCGAATCGCCGAGGCGGACGCTGGAGCCGGCAAATGATCAACGTCGATCCGCACGAACTCGAGAAATTCAACCAGCTTGCCCACCGCTGGTGGGACCCGCACAGCGAGTTCAAGCCGCTGCACGACATCAATCCGCTGCGCCTCGAGCTCATCGACGAGACGGTGAGCC
>CAZGTK010000406.1:0-2835 GCA_964528415.1 uncultured Burkholderiales bacterium
AGCGAGCAGGGGGAATGGAAGGCGACCTTGCGCCGTGTCGCCAGGACTGACTTTTGCAGCAGGGCCGCCAGCGCCGCCTGCTCGCCCGCCAGCACCTCGGCGATGTCGCGCGCGAGCAGCGTCACGCGCGCCGCCTTGGCCGCGTAGGCCGGGTCGTGCGCGAGCAGGTGGGCGTATTCGCGCACGTGGGCGCCGCAGCCGGAGGCAGTGACGATGATCGCCTCCGCGCCGCGCTCGATGTGCGGCCACCAGGCGTCGATGTTGCGCCGCGCATCCTCGCGCGCACCGTCGTGGTCGTCGAGGTGCAGGCGCACGGCGCCGCAGCAGCCGGTACCGTCCGCCTCGATCGTGGCGATGCCGAGGCGGTCGAGCACGCGCGCCGTCGCCGCGTTGATGTTCGGCGACATGGCGGGCTGCACGCAGCCGGCCAGCATCAGCATGCGGCGCCCGTGGTGCTCTCGGTCGCGCCGTATCGTGGAGACTGACTTTGTCCGCGGCAGCACCTTGGCCTTCAGCGAAGCCGGCAGCAGCGGGCGGAAGAATTGGCCGAGCTTGTAGGCCGGGCCGAACAGCCAGCCGCGCGTGAGGCCCTCGCGCAGTGCGAAGCGCAGCAGGCGCTGGCCGGCCGGGCGCGCCACGCGCGCCGCCACCACGGCGCGGCCGATGTCGACCAGGCGATGGTACTCGACGCCCGAGGGGCAGGTCGTCTCGCAGGAGCGGCAGGTCAGGCAGCGGTCGAGGTGGCGCTGGGTTTTCTCGGTGACGTCGGCGCCCTCGAGCAACTGCTTGATGAGGTAGATGCGGCCGCGCGGCCCGTCCAGCTCGTCGCCGAGCAGCTGGTAGGTCGGGCAGGTCGCGGTGCAGAAGCCGCAGTGCACGCACGCGCGCAGGATGGCGTCGGCCTCGCGTCCGTCGGGCGTGTCGCGGATGAAATCGGCAAGGTTCGTCTGCATGGCGTCGTCGGCTTCAGCTCAAGTCCTGGAATACCTGGCGGCGGTACTCGGCGATGTACTGCAGCGTGCGCAGGATCACGTGGTGCTCGGCCAGCGCGCTGGCGGCCAGGCGCCGGTTGCCGAACGCCTCGATGATGGCGCCGATCAGCTCCGAGGCCAGCGTCACCGGCGCTCCGGCGAGCGTCGTATGCCGCGCCTTGCTGGCGACGCCGAGCAGCACGAGTTGCTCGAGCGCGGCCGTCGTCGCAATTTGCGGAAAAAGCGCCGGCAGGTGCTTGCGGCCGGCGTCGAACTTGCGCCGGCAGAGGCGTTCGCGCTGCGCCCAGCTGTGGGCGTCGAGACCGGTCTCGACAAGGACGACGCGCTGCGCCAGCGGATCCAGCGCCACGAGGTCGAGCTCCAGCGCGCTGCGGCCGCTGCCGACGCGCACGCGGCTGCGCACGTAGAAGCCCTGGTGCTCGTACCACTCGCCTGCGAGCTGCTCGAGGAAGCTTCGCGCCATGGTGTCGTCGTTGCCGCGCCGCCGTCGCGGGTCACAGTTCCGGGTACATCCGCCCCGGATTGAGGATTCCGGCCGGGTCGAACGCCTTCTTCAGCCGCTCGTGGATGCGCGCCAGCGCCGGCGGCAACGGCGCGAACACGCCGTGCCCGGGCCGTGCGCCGCGAAACAGCGTCGCGTGCCCGCCAGCGCGAACGGCCGCGCCGCGCACCTCGTGCTCGGGAGCGTCGGTCGTCCACCAGCGCAGCGCGCCGCCCCATTCCGTGAACTGGCCGCCGGGAAGGCCGATCGGCGCGGCGGTGGGCCTGACCGAGAGCCGCCACAACGTCCCGCCGCCGGCGAAAAACGGGTGCGACTGCTCGCGCACGCCGCGCCAGAACGCCTGGCCGTCCGTGACCTCGTCGCCGCCGATCTTCTCGCGCGCGGCGCGCACGCCGTTGGCGGAGCCCGCCAGGCGCACGCTGAGAACGCCGTCGGCGTAGCAGGTCGCGGTGACGGGCAGGGGCTTGCCGCCCCAGCGGTTCATGGTCTCGATCGCGTCGGTTTCCGGCAGCTCCAGCCGCAGGGTGGCTTCGGCGGCGGGGAGCGGCAGCACCTTGAGCGAGACTTCCGTGATGACGCCGAGCGTGCCGAGCGAGCCCGCCAGCAGCCGCGCGACGTCGTAGCCGGCGACGTTTTTCATCACGCGCCCGCCGAAGGACAGATCCTGCCCGCGGCCGTCGAGCATGCGCGCGCCGAGGACGAAGTCGCGCACGGCGCCGGCGTAGGCGCGACGCGGACCCGAGAGGCCGCAGGCGACGCAGCCGCCGAGCGTGGCGCCGTCGCCGAAGTGCGGCGGCTCGAACGGCAGCATCTGCCCGCGCTCGGCCAGCGCCGCCTCGAGCTCGGCGAGCGGGGTGCCGGCGCGGGCGGTGACCACCAGCTCGGAGGGCTCGTAGTCGACGATGCCGCGGTAGGCGCCGGTGGCGAGCGTCTCGCCCGCGACCGGACGGCCATAGAACGCCTTCGTGCCGCCGCCGCGGATCCTGATCGGCGTGCGGTCGGCCGCCGCCTGGCGCAGCGTCTCGCCGAGCGCGCGCAGGGCGTCGTCCATGGGTGCCGTCGTCGCGGTCATCAGAAGCGCGGCAGGTCGGGAAACTTTTCCTGGCCGCTCTTCACGTGCATCGCGCCGAACTCGGCGCAGCGGTGCAGCGTCGGCACCGCCTTGCCCGGGTTCAGCAGCCCGCGTTCGTCGAAGGCGTGCTTGACGGCGTGGAAGCTCTCGAGCTCGGCCGGACGGAACTGCACGCACATCTGGTCGATCTTCTCGATGCCGACACCGTGCTCGCCGGTGATGGTGCCGCCGGCGTCGATCGACATCTCGAGGATGCGCGCGCCGAACTG
>CAZGTK010000407.1:0-2834 GCA_964528415.1 uncultured Burkholderiales bacterium
GAACGACGAGTTCGGCACCACCATCGTTCTGATCGAGCACGACATGGGGGTGGTCATGGACATTTCCGACCGGGTGGTGGTGCTGGATTACGGGCGCAAGATCGCCGAGGGCACGCCCGACGAGGTCCGCAACGACCAGACCGTGATCGACGCCTACCTCGGCGTCGCCCACTGAGACGCGCGCGAGGAACGCGAGATGGCATTTTTCTTCGAGGTCCTGATCGGCGGGTTGCTCGCGGGCGTGATGTACTCGCTGGTGGCGCTGGGCTTCGTGCTGATCTACAAGGCCTCCGGCGTGTTCAACTTCGCCCAGGGCGCGATGGTGTTCTTCGCCGCGCTGACCTTCGTCAGCCTGCTCAATTACGGCTGGAATTTCTGGCTTGCGATGCTGGCGACACTGGCCATCATGGTGCTGGTCGGCATCCTGACCGAGCGGATCGTGCTGCGCCCGCTGGTGAACCAGCCCGAGATCACCCTCTTCATGGCCACCCTGGGACTCACCTTCGTGATCGAGGGGGTGGCGCAGCTGATGTGGGGCGCCTCGGTCCACGGTCTCGATCTGGGCATCGCCGACGTGCCCCTTGAGATCGAGGGCGTCCTGATCAGCCAGTTCGACCTCTTCGCGGCCGCCACCGCCGCCGTCATGGTGACGGCTCTGGCCCTGTTCTTCAGCAAGACGCGCATCGGGCGCGCGCTGCGCGCGGTGGCCGACGATCACCAGGCGGCGCAGTCGGTCGGCATCCCGTTGCAGCAGATCTGGGCCATCGTCTGGGCGGTGGCGGGACTGGTGGCGCTGGTGACGGGGCTGCTTTGGGGCGCCCGCGTCGGCGTGCAGTTCGCGCTCACGTTCCTCGCGCTCAAGGCCCTGCCGGTCCTGATCCTCGGCGGATTCACGTCGGTGCCCGGCGCCATCGTCGGCGGGCTCATCATCGGCGCCACCGAGAAGCTGGCCGAAGTCTACATCGGCCCCTACGTCGGCGGCGGCATCGAGAACTGGTTCCCCTACGTTTTTGCCATGCTGTTCCTGCTGATCCGGCCGGAGGGGCTTTTCGGCGAACGGCGCATCGAGCGCGTATGACGGTCCTGCGGCAGACGAGGAATCGCGGGGCGCGCCAGTCGGCGCGCGGGACGCGGATTTTCCGGCGCCCGGCGCCGCTCACTTTTGACGGGGTCTAGGGATGTTCTACCGCGAAGCGGGCCAGTTCAAGACCAGCTACACCGCCGATGCGCAGATCTTCCCGATCCGCCAGGATCGGATCGGATTTTTCGTCGTCCTGGCGCTCGCGTATCTCGTCGTGCCCTCGATGGGATCGGACTACCTGTTCACGGGCATCCTGATCCCGTTCCTGGTGCTGTCGCTGGCGGCGCTGGGACTCAACATCCTGACCGGCTACGCCGGCCAGGTATCGCTGGGCACGGCGGGTTTCATGGCGGTGGGCGCGTTCGCCACCTACAACCTGATCCTGCGCTTCGAGATGCCGTTCCTGCTCGCGTTCTTCGGCGCCGGGCTGATCGCCGCCGCGGTGGGCATCGTCTTCGGGCTGCCCAGCCTGCGCATCAAGGGTTTCTACCTGTCGGTGGCGACGCTGGCGGCGCAGTTCTTCATCGTGTGGGCGCTGACCAAGTTCGGCTGGTTCACCAACTACAGTCCCTCGGGCGTGATCACCGCCCAGCCGATGACGATGTTCGGCGTCGCCTTCGACACGCCGCTGGAGAAATACCTTCTCACCCTGACCATCGTCGCCGTGATGGCGCTGCTGGCGAAAAACCTGATGCGCTCCAAGACCGGCCGCGCGTTCATGGCGATCCGCGACATGGACGTCGCCGCCGAGGTGATCGGCATCCCGATGCTGAAGACCAAGCTGCTCGCCTTCGCCATCAGCTCGTTCTACTGCGGCGTCGCCGGCGCGCTCTACGCCTACGCTTACCTCGGCTCGGTCGAGCCCCAGGCGTTCGATTTGAACCGCTCGTTCCAGATCCTGTTCATGATCATCATCGGCGGCCTGGGCACCATCGTCGGCGCGTTCCTCGGCTCGGCGTTCATCATTCTGCTGCCGATTTTTCTGAACCTGGTGGCCCACGGCCTGTTCGGCGGCTCCGTGCCGACGTCGGTGCTGTCCAACACCGAGCTCATCATCTTCGGCGGCCTGATCATCTTTTTCCTGGCGGTCGAGCCCAACGGCCTCGCGCGGCTGTGGCAGATCGGCAAGGAGAAGCTGCGGCTGTGGCCTTTCCCGCATTGACGATGCATCCCCGCCGCCAGTGGGAGTATATTGACCAGCCCGAAATGCAACAAAGCGATCCCCAAGCAGGCTCGCGTTCGACACCACCGTGACAAGGAGGATGTGCAAATGAAGACGAAACCCGGAATCCGCCGCGGCCTCGTGGCCGCCCTGGCCGCCGCCGGCATCGCAGGTGCAGCATTGACCGCTCCACCCGCCATGGCGCAGGCAAAGGAACAGTTCGTTCCGATGCTCTCGTACCGCGTCGGGCCCTATGCCGCCGCCGGCATCAGCTACTTCGGCGGCTACATCGATTACCTGAACATGCTGAACGTGCGCGACGGCGGCGTGAACGGCGTCAAGCTCACCTGGGAGGAGTGCGAGACCGAATACAAGAACGACCGCGGCGTGGAGTGCTACGAGCGCCTCAAGGCCAAGGGCCCCACCGGCGCGACGGTGTTCGCGGTCCTGTCCACGGGCGTGACCTACTCGATCATCGATCGCGCCACCGCCGACAAGATCCCCGTCATCTCGATGGGCTTCGGCCGCACCGACGCCTCCGACGGACGCGTGTTCCCCTACATCTTCCCGCTGGGGACCAACTACTGGAGC
>CAZGTK010000408.1:0-2819 GCA_964528415.1 uncultured Burkholderiales bacterium
GCGCTCTGCGCCGCCGCCGGGGACGCCGCGGCGGCCGCGGTCGTCGCCCGCGGCGGCCGGCCGGACCTCGCCGGCGACGATCTGGCGCAGGTGCGCGCGCCGACGCTGCTCATCGTCGGCGGCGCCGACCACGGCGTGATCGAGCTCAACGAGGCCGCGCTCGCGCGCCTGACCTGCGAGAAGGCGCTCGTCATCGTCCCCGGCGCCACTCATCTGTTCGAAGAGCCCGGCGCGCTGGAGCAGGTGGCCCGCCACGCCGCCGAATGGTTCCGCCGCCACTTCGCCGCCCCAGCCCGTTGACCGCGCCGGCGCCGCCCGCCTGCGTGCCGCGCGCTATCCGCCGCGCCGCTTCGGGCGCTGGCACCGTTTCTGCTTTGACTGCGCGCAGCGAGCCAACAAGCGAAACAACGGTTAAGAAATGCAAACTCTCGCGGTCGCGAATCCGACCCACGAAATGGAGCGCGAGGCGCCCGTGTCCGGCTGGGTCGGCCTGGCAACGGCGCTGCTCGTCGCCGGCTTCGGCGTCTGGCTGATCCTGAACCCGTATCACGCATGGCGCCCCGTGGCCGGCGGCGCCTGCGTCTTTCTCGCGTTCTTTCTCTCCAAGGGGCTGCTGGTGCTGGAGCCCAACGCATCGGCCGTGCTGACGTTTTTCGGCAACTACGCCGCCACGATCCGCCGCGACGGCTTCTTCTGGGTCAACCCGCTGTACAAGAAGCACCGGGTTTCGCTCCGGGTCGAGAACTTCAACACGCCGACGCTGAAGGTCAACGACCGCCTCGGCAACCCGATCGAGATCGCCGCCGTCATCACCTGGCGCGTGCAGGACACCGCGCAGGCCGTGTTCGACGTCGAGGATTACGCCCGCTACATCCACGTGCAGAGCGAGATGGGGCTGCGCGAGGTGGCCTCGAGCCACGCCTACGACGGCGAGGACGACCGCCAGGTGACGCTGCGCGGCGACTTCCAGGCGATTTCGCGCCTGCTGACCGACACCATCCAGGATCACGTCGCCATCGCCGGCATCATGATCCTGGAGGCGAAGATCACCCACCTCGCGTACGCGCCCGAGATCGCCGGCGTGATGCTGCGACGCCAGCAGGCCGAGGCCGTGGTGCAGGCGCGCGAAAAGCTGGTGGAGGGCGCGCTCGGCATGGTGAAGACCGCGCTCGCGCGCCTCGAGGCCGAGCGCATCGCGCAGTTCTCCTCCGGCGAGCGCGCGGCGCTCGTCACCAACATGATGACGGTGCTGCTCTCCGAGGAAGGCGCGCAGCCCGTGATCCAGATGACCCGGGCGCAGGAGTAGCCAAGTGATCGCCTCGCCGGGGTCGATCGTCGTGCTGCTGGCGTTCGGCGCGCTGGTGGTGGGCGCCATCTGGCTGGTGCGGCGTGACGCCGCGCGCCGCCACCATGAGGAGCAGGCGCGCTGGTTCGAGGCGCGCGCGCGCGGCTGGCACTACCAGGCGGCCGAGCCGGGCGGCGCGTTCACGCTGCGCGGCGAAAGCCAGGGCATCCACTGGGAATTCGTCCACGCTGCCGGCGACAGCGACTCCAACGCGCGCACGCGCTGGAGCACCGCCGCGGTCACCACCCGCGGGCCCGCCTTTCAGCTGCTCGGGCGCAAGACCTACGAGATCCTCAAGGGCGGCCTCGGCCGAGCGCTGGTGAAGCTCGCGCGCTGGGCGGACAAGACCGGCGGCGGCGCGCTCGCCATCGCCGAGCACGGGTTCGTCGGCCAGGCGCAGGACATCCCGGCCGGCAGCGCCGCGTTCCGGCGCACCTTCGCGCTGATCGGCCCCAATCCCGATTTCGCCCGCGTGATCGACGCCGAGACCGAGGCCCTGCTGACCTCGTGGCCGCGCTCGGCCGGGCGCCACTTCCGGCCCGAGCTGCACCTGAGCGCGCACCTCGACGGCCAGGGGCTGCGCGTCGAGGTGGCGGCGCCGCTGACCGATTTCGCCGCGATCGACCAGGTCGTGCGCCTCGGCCTCGCGCTGACGCGCAGGGCGCGCCAGGTCAGGCGCTGAGCGGCTAGGGTGCGCGGGTTGCGTCGCGCGCCAGCACCGCGCGCACCTCGTCGTCCTCCACCTGGTCGAAGTGCTGGTAGAACTGGCCCACTGCGTAGAACTGCAGCGGCTGCTCCAGGCACACCATCTCGTCGCAGTACTCGCGCACCCGCGCAACCGTGTCCGGCGGCGCCACCGGCACCGCGCAGACGAGCGTCTGCGGCCCGCGCGAGCGCAGCGCGTGCAGCGCCGAGATCATCGTGGCGCCGGTCGCCAGCCCGTCGTCGACGACGATGACGACGCGGCCCTTCGGGTCGATCGGCGGATGGATCGGCGTGTACTCGGCGCGCCGGCGGCGGATGGTCTCGAGCTGCTCGGCCTTCTCGCGCTCGATGTACTGCGCGCTCGCGCCGGCGGAGGCCGCGTAATCGGCGACGTAGGCCCAGCCGGTCTCGTCGATCGCGCCGATGGCGAACTCCGGGTTGCCCGGCGCGCGCAGCTTGCGCACCAGCACCACGTCCAGCTCGCCGCCGAGCGCATCGGCCACCACCTTGCCCATCGGCACGGCGCCGCGCGGAATCGCCAGCACCAGCGGACGGCGGCCACGGTAGGCCGCCAGCGCCTGCGCCAGGCGCCGCCCTGCGTCATCGCGGTCACGAAACACGGTCTGCCTCCTCAGGCTGCCGCGAGAACGCCGGCGCGCGCCCGCGGTCATTAACCACGGCGGGTCGTGCAACCCGCCTGACTTATAATACGCGGCTTTCCGCGCCGCCTCGCCCCGTGCCGCCCGAGACCATCGCCCCCGCCGCCGCC
>CAZGTK010000409.1:0-2816 GCA_964528415.1 uncultured Burkholderiales bacterium
GGCGTGAAGTAGCCGACGAAGGTGAGTCCGGTCCACAGGGACAGCGCGATCCAGAGGCCGTGCTTGGTCGCCTTGAGCCGCAGCTTGCGCCCGCTCATCGGCTCCTGGTCGAGCTTCATGCGCTGGGGACGGTTGCCCTCGACCCACTCCTCGATCCACAGGAACACCTGGGTGTAGACGGTCTGCGGGCAGGCGAAGCCGCACCACAGCCGGCCGGCGATGGCGGTGAACAGGAACAGCGACAGCGCCGCGATCACCAGCAGGCCGGTGAGTAGGATGAAGTCCTGCGGCCAGAAGACGACGCCGAAGATGTAGAACTTGCGGTGGGCGAGGTCGAACAGCACCGCCTGCCGGTCGTTCCACACGAGCCACGGCAGCCCGTAGAACACGAGCTGCGTGATCACCACCAGCGCGATGCGCCAGTTGGCGATGACGCCCGAGACCGCGCGCGGATAGATCTTCTTGCGGACCTCGTAGAGCGCGACCTCGAGGTCGTCGGCACTGCCGGCGGCCGGCGGCGGGGAATTCGGCAACGGCTGGCTCAATGCAATCGCCCGATCTCAGTGCGGGGCCCGACGCCCCAGAAAACGGAGGGGAGGCCGGCGCGCCGGCGCCGGCTCCTCCCCTCCCCGAGTTTGCTCGTTCTTGTGGCGCGCGCAAGGCACGCGCGTTGCAACCTTACTTCTTGCCGTGCGACAGCCCGTAGACGTAAGCCGTCAGCAGGTGGATCTTTGCCGGCGAGAGCTTCTCGCCCCAGGCCGGCATCACGCCCTGGCGCCCCTTCGTGACCGCCTCGACGATGGCGGCCTCCGAGTTGCTGTAGATCCACTCGTCGTCGGTGAGGTTCGGCGCGCCGATCTGCGGGTTGCCCTTCGCCTCCGGCCCGTGGCAGGCCGCGCAGACGGCGAACTTCTCCTTGCCCTGCTCGGCGAGCTTGGCGTCGTGGGGCAGGTTCGACAGGCTGCGCACGTAGTTGGCCACCGCCCTGGCGGCGTCGGGGCCGCCGATCGCGTCGACCATCGGCGGCATCACCCCCTGGCGGCCGGCGACGATGCTGGTCTTGATCGCCTCCGGCTCGCCGCCGTACTGCCAGGCGTCGTTCGCCAGGTTGGGGAAGCCGCGCGCGCCGCGCGCGTCGGAGCCGTGGCACTGCGAGCAGTAGGTGAGAAAGAGCCGCTGCCCCATCTCCCGCGCCTGCGTGTCGGCCGCCACCGCCGGCACGTCCATCTTGGCGTACCGGTCGAAGATCGGCCCGAACTGCTGCTCGGCGCGGCTCACCTCGGTCTCGAACTGCCCCTTCGAGCTCCAGCCCAGCACGCCGGGGAAAACCGCGAGTCCGGGATAGAGCACCAGATAGACCAGCGAGAACACGATCGTGATGTAGAACAGGTTGCGCCACCAGCCCGGCAGCGGGTTGTTCCACTCGGCCAGGTCCTCGTCCCAGCTGTGCCCCGTGGTGCCGACGCTCTCGCCTTTCTTGACCTTCGCCGTCGTCTGCGCCCTGAGGAACACGGCGCAGGCGATGATCGAAACCAGGGTCAGGATCGCGACGTACCAGCCCCAGAAACTGCTCGTGAAATCCGCCATTCTCGTTCTCCCTTACGGCCGCTCGCGGCCGTCGGCGGACGCGCCGCGGCGCTCGTCGTCGTCGAACGGCAGCTGCGCCGCCTTCTCGAAGCGCTGCTTGTTCCTGCTGCTGTAGGCCCAGAACACGATGCCGAGGAAGCTCACGAAAGCCAGCACCGTCATCAGGGAACGTGCGTCGTTGATGTCCATGGCGTTACCTCGCGCTCTGCAGGGAGGTGCCCAGCACCTGGAGGTAGGCGATGATCGCCTCCATCTCGGTCTTGCCGTCCACTTCCTTGGCGGCGTTGGCGATCTCCTCGTCCGTGTACGGAACCCCGACCCGCTGCAGCGCCTTCATGTGCTGCGGAATCCGCTGGGCGTCCACCTTGGCGGTGGCGAACCACGGGTAGGCCGGCATGTTCGACTCCGGCACGACGTCGCGCGGGTTCATGAAGTGCACCCGGTGCCACTCGTCCGAGTAGCGGCCGCCGACGCGCGCCAGGTCCGGCCCGGTGCGCTTGGAGCCCCACTGGAACGGATGGTCGTAGACCGACTCCCCCGCCACGGAGAAGTGGCCGTAGCGCTCCACTTCCGCGCGGAAGGGCCGGATCATCTGCGAGTGGCAGTTGTAGCAGCCCTCGCGCTGGTAGATGTCGCGGCCGGCGAGCTGCAGCGCGGTGTAGGGCTTGAGCCCCGGCACCGGCTGCGTGGTGGACTTCTGGAAGAACAGCGGCACGATCTCGACCAGGCCGCCGACCGCCACCACCAGCACGATCAGCACGATCATGAGGCCGATGTTCTTCTCGATCGTTTCGTGTTTCATCGTCCGGTTCCTCTCAGTGCGCGGCGGCCGGCGCCGGCGCCGGCACGTTGTCGACCGCCTTCGACCCGGCCATCGTCTTCCAGGTGTTGTAGGCCATGATCAGCATGCCGCTGAAGAACAGCAGGCCGCCCAGCAGCCGGATGCCGTAGAACGGGTACATCGCCTTCACCGACTCGGCGAACGCGTAGGTCAACGTGCCGTCGTCGTTGACCGCGCGCCACATCAGGCCCTGCGTCACGCCCGCGATCCACATCGCGGCGATGTAGAGCACCACGCCGATCGTGGACCACCAGAAGTGCAGGTTCACCAGGCGCATCGACCACATCTCGGTCTTGCCGACCATGCGCGGGACCAGGAAGTACATCGCGCCGATGGAGATCATCGCCACCCAGCCGAGCGCGCCGGAGTGCACGTGGCCGATGGTCCA
>CAZGTK010000410.1:0-2815 GCA_964528415.1 uncultured Burkholderiales bacterium
ATTGGGCGAGCCGAAGCCGATATAGCCTAAGCCGCTATCCCACGGGTTCGTTCCGCCGCGAGCTCCGCCCGTGCCTGCGGCGCCGCCAGCGCGGCGGTGAGGACCTGCAGCTTGCGCGAGAACGCGACCACGGCGCGCTGCGAGACCGGATCCAGCCCGCGCCGCTCCACCTCGCGGCCGATCTCGGCGTAGAGCACGCGCGCCGCGTGCATGCCGGGCTGGCACGACGCGGGCAGCCGCCCGATGCCGGCCGCGGCGCGCCAGTACAGCGTGTCGGCGAACGCGAGCAGCCGCTGCACCACCGCGCCCAGCGCCGCGCTCGGCGCCGGCCGCGCGAGCCACGCGTCCGGGTCGATGCCGGCCTCGCGCAGCCACGCGAGCGGCAGATAGAGCCGCCCGGCGCGGGCGTCCTCGCCGACGTCGCGGACGATGTTGGTGAGCTGCATCGCGACGCCGAGGTCGCACGCGCGCGCCGCGACGTCGCGATCGCGCACGCCCATGATCATCGCCATCATCGCGCCGACGGTGCCGGCGACGCGCGCCGAGTATGCGCACACGCCGGCGAGGTCGTCGTAGCGGCGCCCCTCGGCGTCCCACGCGAAGCCCTCCAGCAGCGCCTCGGGCAGCACGCGCGGGATGTCGCAACGCGCCACCACCGCGGCGAGCGCGCGGTCGGCGGGCTGCGGCAGCGGCCGGCCCTGGTAGACGCGCGCGAGGCGCTCGCGCAGCTGCGCCAGCGCGTCGCCCGGCCGCGGCTCGACGTCGACGGCGTCGTCGGCCAGCCGGCAGAACGCGTACAGCGCGGTGGCGTCGTCGCGCACGCCGCGCGGCAGCAGCAGCGAGGCGAGAAAGAACGTGCGCGAGCCGGCGCGCAGCAGGCGCCGGCAGGCGGCGAGGTCCGGATCAGGCGATGCGGGCGGCATCCGGCACCAGCGAATCGAGGACGCGCGCCGACGAGATCACCCCCGGCAGCCCGGCGCCGGGATGCGTGCCGGCGCCCACCAGGTACAGGCGATCGACTTCCTCGCTGCGGTTGTGGGGGCGGAACCAGGCGCTCTGCGTGAGGACCGGCTCGAGGCCGAACGCCGCGCCCTTGTAGGACAGCAGTCGGTCGCGGAAGCACTGCGGCGTCATCAGACGCGAGGTGACGACATGCCGCTCGAAGTCCGGCAGCAGCGTCTGCGCGAGCCGTCGGGCGATGGCCTGGCGGTACGGCTCAGCGCGCTCGCGCCAGTCGACGCCGCTGTCGAGGTGCGGCACCGGCGAGAGCACGTAGAAGGCGTCGCACCCCGGCGGCGCCAGCGACGGATCGGTCGCCGTCGGGCGATGCAGGTACAGGCTGAAGTCCTCCGCCAGCGTCTTGCGCTCGAAGATGTCGGCGAGCAGCTCGCGGTAGCGCGGCCCCAGCACGATGGTGTGGTGCGGCACCTCCGGATACCGGCGGTCGGTGCCGAAGTACCACACGAACAGGCTCATCGAGTAGCGCGCGCGCTCGATGCGGCGGTCGGTCCAGCGCCGGCGCACTTCAGCCGGCAGCAGGTGGCGGTAGGTCCACGCCGAGTCGGCGTTGGAAACGACGACGTCGGCGGCGATCTCCTCGCCGCTCGCGAGCCGCACGCCGGTCGCGGCGCGGTCCTTGACCGTGATGCGCTCGACCTCGGCGCCGCAGCGCACCGCGTTGCCCTGGCCCTCGATCAGCCGCACCAGTCCGCGCACCAGCGCGCCGGTGCCGCCCATGGCGAAGTGCACGCCGAAGCGCCGCTCCAGGTGCGAGATCAGACCGTAGATCGAGGTGACGTTGAACGGATTGCCGCCGACGAACAGCGGGTGGAACGACAGCACGAAGCGCAGCCGCTCGTCGCGCACGTGCTTCGACACCATGCGGTAGAGGCTGCGGTCGCTGCGCAGCCGGATCATCGCCGGCAGGATCCGCGCCATGTCCTTCCACGAGCTGAACGGGACGTGGCCGAGCTGCTCGAAGCCGACGCGGTAGATCGCCGCCGACGCGGCCATGAAGCGCTCGTAGCCGGCGACGTCGCCGGGCGCGAGGCGCGCGACCTCCGCGCGCATCGCCGCCGCGTCGCCCGAGGTGTCGAAGGTCTCGCCGCCGTCGAAGCGGATGCGGTAGAACGGCGACATCGGCCGGAGCTCGACGTCGTCGGCGAAGCGCCGGCCGGCGAGCCGCCACAGCTCCTCGAACAGGAACGGCGCGGTGACGATGGTGGGCCCGGCGTCGAACGTATACCCGTCCTGGCGAAAAACGTAGGCGCGTCCGCCCGGCGCGTCGAGCCGCTCCAGCACCGTGACCCGGTAGCCGCGCGCGCCGAGGCGCACCGCCGCGGCCAGCCCGCCGAAGCCGCTGCCGATCACCACCGCGTGCGGGCGGCGGTCCCGGCGAGCGGTCGCGGCAGAGCGCGGCGGGACGGCGGAGGGCGTTCGGAGCATGGCCCCAGTGTAGCAGCCAAACGTCCAGTCTGCCTGACGTCTAACTTACTTAACGCCGGAGACCCCGATCAGGTGAGCAAGCGCTCGCTCATGTCCGTGCGGCGGCGCTCGCGCTGCCCGCCCGGATCGCGAGCGAGAGATGCGCGGCGTCGGCGTAAGGCAACGGCAGGTAACGCGCCCCCATGGCCAGCGCCAGCTGCTCGGCCGCCGGCTGCGGCCGCGGCGAGGTGTCGACCAGCAGGGCGGTGAAGCCTTCACCGCGCAGCCGCCGCGCCGACGCCACGGCGTCGGCCTCGGCCTGCGGGCGCCCGGGGCTGCCGTCGCGGGCGATATTGGCGCGCCCGTCGGTGAGCACCACCACCACCGGGGT
>CAZGTK010000411.1:0-2813 GCA_964528415.1 uncultured Burkholderiales bacterium
CAGCCCCTTGAGCTTGTAACGGCACGAGCCGAAGGCTCCGCCCGGCGTGTGCTGGAGCGCGCGGATCGCCGCGGCCGATTCCTGGCTGGTGTCGATCAGGTCCTCGGTCAGCGCGCCGATGATGCCGTTCCTGCCGGCGTAGACCTTGCCGATCCTGTCCTTGTGCTTGCGCGCGGTCTCGATCACCGCCGCCGCAGAGGTGTTGATGACGGCGGTCACGCCGCCGGATTGCGCATAGAACGCGTTGCGCTTGGCCACGAATGCCTCCTACCAGTCGATGAATCGGGTGATCGGTCGGTTCACGCGGCCGCCGGCCCGCCCGCCGCCCTCAAGGACGTGCCGTATCGCCGCTGCGGGGAACGTCTCGTTCGACGATTCGCGGAAGAACCCGCGCCGGCCGCTCAGGCCAGCGCGGCGAGCACGCGCTTGCGAACGTCCTCGACGCCGCCGACGCCGGAAACCTTGACCACCTTCGGCGCCAGCCGGTCGCCGGTCGCCGCCCACTTCGTATAGTAGTCCACCAGCGGCATCGTCGTGGAGTGGTAGATCTGCAGGCGCTCGCGCACGGTGGCCTCGTTGTCGTCGGCGCGCTGCACGAGCGCCTCGCCGGTGACGTCGTCCTTGCCCGCGACCTTGGGCGGGTTGAACTTGATGTGGTAGGTGCGCCCGGAGGCGACGTGGCAGCGGCGCCCCGACATGCGCTCGATGATGTCCTCGTCGGGGACCTCGATCTCCAGCACGTAGTTCAGGCGCAGGCGGGTCTTGCGCATCGCCTCCGCCTGCGGAACGGTGCGCGGGAAGCCGTCGAACAGAAAGCCGCGCGCGCAGTCGGGCTCGTTGAGGCGCTCTTCCACCAGCCGCACGATGATGTCGTCGGGCACCAGCTGCCCGTGGTCCATGCGCTCCTTCGCGGCCTTGCCGAGCGGCGTGCCGGCGCTGATCGCCGAGCGCAGCATGTCGCCGGTCGAGATCTGCGGAATCTTGAAGCGCTCGGTGATGAACGCGGCCTGCGTTCCCTTGCCGGCCCCCGGCGGTCCGAGCAGGATGATGCGCATGATTATCCTTCCCTCGCGGCAGTTGGGGTTCCGCGTTGCCGCGCAGCGTGTTCTTCGTAGAGCCGGCGGACGTGGTGCAGGTCGCCTTCGGTGTCCACCCCGGGAGCGGCGCCGTGGGCGGTCACCAGCATGCTGATGGCAAAACCATGCCATAGCACGCGCAGTTGTTCCAGTGCCTCCGCCGCCTCCAGCGGCGCCGGCGGCAGCCGCGTGAACTGCGGCAGGAAGCCGGCGCGGTAGGCGTAGAGCCCGAAATGCCGGTACGCCGGCAGCCCGTCCGGCAGGCCCGGCGCGCCGTCGCGGAAATGGTCGCGCGGCCACGGGATCGGCGCGCGGCTGAAGTAAAGGGCGCGCTGCTGCCGGTCGAGCACCACCTTGACCACGTTGGGGTTCTCCAGCTCCTCGCGGCTCGCGATCGCGTGGCACGCGCTCGCCATCGGCGCGTCGGCGCGCGCGGCCAGGTGCGCGGCGAGGTCGCGGATCAGCTCCGGCTCGACGAGCGGCTCGTCGCCCTGCACGTTGATCACGACCGCGTCGTCGGCGAGGCCGCGCGCCCGCGCGACTTCGGCGACGCGGTCGGTTCCGCTGGCGTGATCCGCGCGCGTCATGCAGGCTTCGAATCCGTGGCGGGTGGCGGCTTCCATCACTTCGGCGTGGTCGGTGGCGACGATGACGGCTGCGGCGCCGCTGGCGCGGGCCCTCTCCGCGACATGTACCACCATCGGCCGGCCGCCGATGTCGGCCAGCGGCTTGCGCGGCAGCCGGGTCGAGGCGTAGCGCGCGGGGATGACGACGACGAAATCCACGGGCTGATCCGAAGCGGGATCGCGGCGGCGGCCGCGCCTACTTGCGGGCGCGCCAGGTTTCGATTTCTTCCGGCGTGAGGCGCCGCGCCTCCTCTTCCAGCATCACCGGGATGCCGTCGCGGATCGGATAGGCGAGGCCGGCCTGCACCGAGATCAGCTCCTGCGCCGACTTGTCGTACTGGAGCGCGCCCTTGGTGACGGGGCAGACGAGGATGTCAAGGAGCTTCGGGTCCATGCGTCCGTCCTGCGGTGGCAAGCAAGTGGGGTACGGGGTCGGGTTCCAGCGCCGCGTCGACCGGGAGCACCCAGACCCGATCGTCGGCGAAAGAGGCGCATTTTAGCGCATCCTTTTCGGTCACGACGATGGCGCGGGCGTCGGGAAGGTCCAGGTCCCCGGGCGCATAGGCGTGATGATCGGGCAGCGCGTGGGGCGTCGCCGCGATGCCGAGCGAGGCGAGCGTGGCGAAGAAGCGCCCGGGATGGCCGATGCCCGCCAGCGCGTGCACGTTGCCGTCCTTCGCCAGCTCCGCCGGCGACGCCGTGCGGCGCGGATCGAGGAGGTTGTAGAGCGGCCCCGGCACCAGGCGCATGCGATAGATCGGGGCGCGCGTCGCGGGCGCGGCGCCCGCGCCGTTCACGACGACGGCATCCACTTCCGCGAGGCGCGACGGCGGCTCGCGCAGCGGCCCGGCCGGCAGCAGGCGGCCGTTGCCGAACGCGCGCTCGCCGTCCACCACGGCGAGTTCCACGTCGCGCGCGAGGCGATAGTGCTGCAGGCCGTCGTCCGCGAGCACGATGTCGCACTCCGGGTGCGCGGCCAGAAGCGCGCGCGCGGCGGCGACCCGGTCGTGCCCGACCCACACCGGGCAGCCCGTGCGGCGGGCGATCAGCACGGGCTCGTCGCCGTAATCGCGCGCGTCGCCGGCCGGATCGACCGCGCGCGGATGGCGCG
>CAZGTK010000412.1:0-2795 GCA_964528415.1 uncultured Burkholderiales bacterium
CGTCCCACTCGTCGGCCGGCAGATCGTAATCGAACGCCGGATCGCCGTGGCGCAGGAATTCCTCGTACTCGAACGGCCCCAGCCGCTCGCCCTCGCCCTTGTACTCCGGGTCGTCGGCGTCGATCACCAGGATCTTCATGCCCGCAAGCCGGAGCGCCTTGCCGATCACCGCGGAGAACTCGCGGTCCGTGATGAGCACCTTGGCCTCGCCGTGCTGGAGCATGAAGCCGAGCGCCTCGGCGTCGAGGCGGGTGTTCAGCGTGTTCAGCACGGCGCCGGCCATGGCCACGCCGAAATGCGCCTCCAGCATGGGCGGCGTGTTCGGCAGCATCACGGCCACGGTGTCACCCTTGCCGATGCCGTGCTTGCGCAGCGCCGAGCCGAGGCGCCGGCACCGGGCGTAGGTTTCCTTCCAGGTGAACCGCCGCTCGCCGTGAATCACCGACGGCCGCTCGGGATAGACGTAGGCCGCCCAGGCGATCAGGCTGAGCGGCGTGAGCGGCGTGTAGTTGGCTGCGTTCTTGTCGAGGCCGATCTGGTAGGGATTGGCGCCCGTCATCCTTCCTCCAAGGTCTGGCGTGGCCCGTCGTTATGGTCTGGGGGGGCCTCGCGGCGTTCGGTCCGGCGGTCGTCGAAGGTCGTTATCAAGACCCGTGCCGACGATTATAAGCCTATGAATTTTCTTTGTTACTGGATGATTTTCCGGTGCCCTGCCGGCGTTCCCCGATGCGCGGCCGACCGATTCGTCCGGACATCCGGACATTTTATCGGGTTACGGTAAACACCTATTTTATATTCATCAGGTTAACGTGTCCGGATAACCGGAATGCCTTGGCCATTCGGCGCTTCCGATCCCATACCCTGCAGCTTCTCGTACAGTGTTGCGCGCGAGATGCCGAGCAGCCGGGCCGCCGCCACCTTGTTGCCGTTCGCCTGCCGCAGCGCCTCGCGGATCGCCGTGCGCTCGGCTTCCGCCACCGCCTCGTTCAGCCGCGGCGCCAGCGCGGGCGGCCGCTCCGCGTCGAGCACCCGATCGGGCAGCACATCGACGAAGCTGCGCGCGGTGAGGCGCGTGTCCTCCGAGAGCATGGTCACCTGCTCGAGCACGTTGCGCAACTCGCGCACGTTGCCGGGCCACGGGTACGCGGCCAGCGTCGCCAGCGCGTCGGCCGCGAGCTCGCGCGGCGCGATGCCCGTGCGCTCGGCGATGCGCTCGAGCATCACCTCGGCGAGCCCCGCCAGATCCTCGCGCCGGTCCCGCAGCGGCGGCACCTCGATGCGAAGGACGTTGAGGCGGTAGAACAGGTCGGCGCGAAACCTTCCCTCCTCCACCAGGCGCCGCAGGTCCCGGCTCGTGGCGGCGATCACGCGCACGTCCACCTTTTCCATCCGGTTCGACCCCAGCGGCTCGAACTCCTGTTCCTGCAGTACGCGCAGCAGCTTCGATTGCAGCGCCGGCGGCATGTCGCCCACCTCGTCGAGGAACAGCGTGCCGCCGTCGGCCAGCTTGAGCTTGCCGTCGCGCCCGCGGCGGTCGGCGCCGGTGTAGGCGCCGGCGGCGACACCGAAGAACTCGGCCTCGAGCAGGCTTTCCGGCACCGCGGCCAGGTTGACGCCGACAAACGGCTTGTCGGCGCGTCCCGAGACGGCGTGTATCGCGTGGGCGAGCAGCTCCTTGCCGGTGCCGGTCTCGCCCTGGATCAGCACGGTGGTGTCGAGCTGCGCGGCGCGGCGCGCCTTGCGCTTGACCTCCTGGCAGGCCGCGCTGGTGCCGACGAAGCTGGAGAACGTGTACTTGGCCCGGCGATGGCCCGCCAGCTCGCGCTGGGCGCGCGCCAGCTCCTGCTGCAGCCCGGTGAATTTCGATACCAGCGGCTTCAGGTATTGGGGACTGTCGTAGAGCACGAAACCGACGGCGCCGGTGACCTCGCCGCCCTCGTCCCGCAGCGGCAGCCGCGTCACCACCAGCCATTGCCCGCGCACGTCCATCAGGTCGAGCAGCATCGGCTCGCCGGTTTCCACCACGCGGCGCATCTGGCTGTTGGGGATCACCTGCTCGACCTCGCGGCCGAGGGCGCTCTCGGCGCTGGCAAGCCCCAGCAGGCTCACGTACTTGTCGCTGATCCACGAGATGCGCGCGCCGCGGTCGACGATGACCGCGCCCTCCGAGGTGCGCTCCAGCATCTCGAACAGCGAGCGCACGGCCTGCTCGAGAGCGGCCTGCGCGTGCGCCGGAAGTTCGGTGGTGATTCCCATCGGCCGATTCTATGCGTCGCCCCGGCGGCCCGCTACGCGCCTTCGCGCGCGAGCCGGACGGCCTCCTCGACGCGGTCGACGGCCGCCACCTCGATGCCCGGGATCGGCTGCCGCGGCGCGTTCGCACGCGGCACGATGGCGCGCGCGAATCCGAGCTTGGCCGCTTCCTTGAGGCGCTCCTGGCCGCGCTGGACCGGCCGCACTTCGCCGGTGAGGCCGACCTCGCCGAACACCGCCAGCTTCGGCGGCAGCGCTCGGCCGGTGAGCGAGGACACGATCGCCAGCAGCACCGGCAGGTCCGCGCCCGGCTCGTTGATGCGCACGCCGCCCACGGCGTTGACGAACACGTCCTGGTCGTAGCAGGCGATGCCGACGTGCCGGTGCAGGACCGCCAGCAGCATGGCGAGGCGGTTCTGCTCCAGGCCGACACTGAGCCGCTTCGGGTTGGGCGCGTGGGCCTCGTCCACCAGCGCCTGCACCTCGACCAGCAGCGGCCGCGTGCCCTCCTGCGTCACCATCACGCACGAACCGGCGACGTC
>CAZGTK010000413.1:0-2795 GCA_964528415.1 uncultured Burkholderiales bacterium
GTACCGGCCGCCTCGATTCGGGGGCGCATCAGCTCGTACGAGTCGATCATGATGTTGCCGACGCGGTCGATGCGCTCCGCCGGCACGCCCTCGGCGAGCAGGTTTTGGTCCGCATCCGGCGACGGCGTCCACAGCACGTCCGCGATCGCGTCCGTCACCAGCCGGTTGATCTCCTCCGGCATGCGCCGGTCGCGGCTGCGCAGGCCCGCCTCCAGGTGCACGACCGGGATCCACAGCTTGGCGCCGACCAGCGAGCAGGCCGCGGTCGAATTGACATCCCCGACCACCACGATCCAGTCCGGGCGCGACTCCGCGAGCGCGCGCTCGTAGGCGATCATGACGCCGCCCAGCTGCTCGGCATGCGATCCGCTGCCGACGCCCAGGTGCAGCTGCGGCTGCGGCATGCCAAGCTCGTGGAAGAACGCGTCCGACATGTTCGGGTCGTAGTGCTGGCCCGTGTGCACGATGCGCGGGCGGCACCAGGCCTCGCGCGCAAGCGCGTGCCATAGCGGCGCGATCTTCATGAAGTTCGGCCGCGCCGCGGCGATCAGGTCAACTGCGACTGGTTTGCTTGGGGAAATACTTCACCCCTTCGATCGCCTCGAAGTCGGCATCCTGTGTCCAGAGCGTCGCGCCGAACTGCTGCGCCGTCGCCAGCATGATGCTGTCGGCCATCGGCAGGTCGTGCTCGAGGGCGATGCGCGCGGCGGCCAGCGCCAGGGCCCGGTCAAAATCGACGACCTGGCCCTGTTCCATGACGGCGATGGCCTGCAGCGCTTCGCTGTCGCCCCGCTGTACGCGAACGCGCTTGAACACTTCGTACAACGCCAGCGTCGGCACCAGCAGGTCCCGGGTCGCCAGAATCGGCGGCGCAAAGCGGTCGGCATTCGCGCCGCCGGCGAAGTACTCGAGCCAGGCGGATGAGTCCACCAGGTTCAGACGCGGTCCTTTTCGCGCGGGACCGTGGTGTCAATGCCGCGCAGGAACCCGCGCGCCTTTCGTACCGGGCGCGCCGGCACCAGCTCGACATGCCCCTGGTACTGGATCGCGTGCAGGCGCGCGCCCGGTCGGATGCCCAGCGCCTCGCGAATGGCCTTGGGGATCACTACCTGGAACTTCGGTGACACCGTGACCTCTGTCATACGATTCTCTGATCGATCGGGTTATCGTAATACTACTTGCACGGCCGGGAAACGGTCAAATGTGATGCATGCGGACCGATTGGCACCGGCGCCGCTAGTCGTTCCTTCCCTTGCGCCCGTAGTTGTCCTCGAGCCGCTCGATGTCGTCCTCGCCGAGGTAGCCGCCTGATTGCACCTCGATGATCTGCAGCGGCTCGGTGCCCGGGTTCTCGATCCGGTGCACCGCGCCCACCGGGATGTAAGTCGATTCGTTCTCGCCGAGCTCGAACACCTCGGCGTCGCGCGTGATGCGCGCCCTGCCCTTCACCACGACCCAATGCTCCGCACGATGCCGATGGCGCTGCAAGGAGAGCTTCGCGCCCGGCTTGATCGTGAGCCGCTTGACCTGGAAGCGCGGGCCGGCGTCGATGCTGTCGTAGCTGCCCCAGGGCCGGAACACCTCGCGGTGCAGGCCGGGCTCGCCGCGACCCGCCTGCTTCAGGCGTTCGACCAGGCGCTTGACGTCCTGCACGCGCGCCTTCGGCGCGACCATCACCGCGTCCTTGGTCTCGATCACCACGTGGCCCTCGAGCCCCACCGCGGCCACCAGCCGGTCCGACGAGTACAGCAGGCAGTCCTGCGAGTCCTCCGCCAGCACGTCGCCGCGCGTGACGTTGCCGGTCGCGTCGCCGGGCAGCGCCTCCTTCAATGACGCAAAGGAGCCCACGTCGCTCCAGCCGGCTGCGAGCGGCACGACGCCGGCGCGGTTGGTCTTCTCCATGACGGCGTAGTCGATCGAATCCGCGCGGCAGGACGAGAACGCCGCCTGGTCGAGGCGCACGAAGTCGAGATCGCGGACGGCCGCCGCAAACGCGCGCTCGCAGGTCTGGTACATCGGCGCATCCAGCCGGCGTAGCTCCTCGAGGTAGCCCCGGGCCGGCATCAGGAACATGCCGCTATTCCAGAGATAGTCGCCGGAGGCGACGAATTGCGCGGCCTTGGCGGCATCCGGCTTCTCGACGAAGGCCGCGACTTCCAGGGCCGGTCCGCTGGCGAGGCCCTTGCGAATGTAGCCGTAACCGGTCTCCGGCCGGGTCGGCACGATGCCGAAGGTCACCAGACGGCCCCGCTTCGCCGCCAGCAGCGCCGTCTCCACGGCCTGGCGGAACGCCGCCAGGTCCTCGATCACGTGATCGGCGGGAAGCACCAGCAGCAACGGCTCCTCACCCGGCTTCGCCGCCGCTGTCGCCGCCATCGCAGCCACCGCGACTGCGGGCGCAGTATTGCGCCCGACGGGTTCCAGCAGGATCGTCTGCGGCACGACGCCGACCTGGCGCAACTGCTCCGCCACCAGGAAGCGGTGCGCCTCGTTGCAGACCACGATCGGCGCCGCCGCACCCGGCAGGCCGGCCGCGCGCAGCGCCGTCTCCTGGATCATCGTGCGCTCGCCGGTGAGCGGCAGGAATTGCTTGGGGTACAGCTCGCGCGACAGCGGCCACAGCCGCGTGCCCGCGCCTCCCGACAGAATGACCGGTATCAGCATCCCCGACCTAGTTCTTCAGCCTTCCGTGCGCCTCAAGATACCGGATCACCCGGTCCACGCTCTCGGCAACCGTCATTTTCGAGCTGTCGATCTCGATTTCCGCGGCCTCCGGCGCCTCATAGGGCGACGTC
>CAZGTK010000414.1:0-2762 GCA_964528415.1 uncultured Burkholderiales bacterium
AAACGGTCCCGCCTTTGGCATTCGGTGGTCTTGTGGAGCGTGCTAGAGGAGTTCTTCGCCCTTAGCTTTAAGGCTTCTCCGCCACAGCTCGCGATACGAAACGAAACGGGAGACCAGCGTATTAAAAAGATAACGCTGTGCGTAGGTGAGGCTGCGATTGTCAGAGATCCTCTTTATGTTGGCTTCGAGGCGAGCTCTCGCTTCCAGCGGAGGCCGTTTCGAGGCTCCGTTAAAATAAATATCAAATTCGATCTTCAGCTTGCGGATGTCGTCTTCCATTCTGCCGAGCTGCTGGTCGATCTCGGCAGCGTCTTCCTTTCGAGACTGCGTTTGACGAATTAGTTTATTTCCGATGTATGCCATATCAGGTGAGATCTTTCGAGGATGAAGGCAGAACCGCCCAGAGAAAATAAATCCGCAATCGCCGATCGATTCCACTTTTTTACCCATTCGGGCCTAAAATCAGTACATGACAGCAACTCCGGCCGACGAAAAAGTATCGGCATTCCAATACCTTCCTTCGGTTGACGAGCTTTCGCGCAGCGAGATAGCCGGGCCGCTGATCGACGACCTCGGCCGGCGCCGCCTTACAGCCCTTTCGAGAAAGGTGATCGACGAGCTTCGCGGCGAGCTTTCCCAACGAGAGCCGGCAACATTTACGAAGGAGAGCGTCCTAAACGAGGCTGGAAGACGTCTAATGGCGGAATGGGAACACGAGCGTCGGCTGCGACTTAGGCGCGTGATCAACGCTACGGGCGTTGTCATTCACACGAACCTGGGGCGTGCTCCGCTTTCAGAGCCGGCCCGGCGAGCCCTGATGGAAGCGGCCGGATACTGCAATGTCGAATACGACATCGCGAATGGGAAGCGAGGACGACGCGGCTCACACCTGGAGGCCATGTTGACGGAGCTTACCGGTGCCGAAGACGCATTGGTCGTTAACAACTGCGCTGCCGCCGCGTTTTTTGTTTTAAGCGTATTTGCGGCCGGTCGCGAGGTCGTGATCTCGCGCGGCGAACTTGTAGAGATCGGCGGCGATTTTCGGGTCCCCGATGTCCTGAAGCGGTCCGGGGCGATCCTGAAAGAGGTCGGCACGACAAACCGTACCAGGCTTATCGATTACGAGGGTGTCATTGGTGAGTCGACTGCCGTGATCCTCAGGGTTCATCCGTCCAACTACCGGATCGTAGGCTATACGGCGATGCCGTCTCTTGCTGATCTTGCCGGGCTCGCACACCGATCGGGGTTGATACTTTATGAGGATGCCGGTTCCGGTGCTCTGACAAGCCTGAATAGATCGGGGATCGTCGACGAGCCGGTAATTCAGGATTCGATCGAAGCCGGTGCCGATATCGTAACCTTCAGTGGAGACAAGCTCCTCGGCGGTCCCCAGGCGGGGATAATTGCGGGCCGACGCAAGCTGATCGAAGATCTTCGACGCGACCCCCTTTACCGCGCATTACGCGTGGATAAACTTGTGATCGCCGCGCTGGAAGCCACGCTCGCCCTCTACCGCGACCCCGAGCGCCTGCCGCAGCGCCTCGAATCGCTGCGTCTGCTGACGCGCGCCGAGGCCGAGATCCGCGCCCAGGCCGAGCGCCTGCTGCCGGCCTGGCAGGCGGCGCTGGCGGGCTGGCCGCTCGACGCCGCCATCGCGCCGACGCTCTCGCAGATCGGCTCCGGCTCGCTGCCGGTCGACCGCCTGCCCAGCGTCGCCCTCGTCGCGCGGCCGCGCGGCAAGCGCTCAGGCGTGCTGCACAAACTGGAAGCGGCGCTGCGGCGCCTGCCCACTCCCGTCATCGGCCACATCGCGGACGACGCCCTGCGCCTCGACCTGCGCTGCCTGCCGCCGGACGGGGAAACCGAATTCGCTGCCCAGCTTTCCGCCTCGAGCGGACTGGGTGCGTAGGCACGTCCCCTCGGGGACATCGTAAGCCGCGGCGGCTTCCGCTCCGCGGTGGATCAGCAAAACGGGAGAATGACCATGCATGCAACGAATGAAGTGACAAGACGACGATTCCTCATGGCAGCCGGGGCGCTCGCCGCGTCGGCCGCCGCGCCGCGCATGGCTGCGGCCAACCAGGCCTTCAGGCCTTCCGCCGAGCACGGCTGGCGCGTCTTCGAGGTGACCACCCGGGCGGATATCCTCAAGCCGGCGGGCGCCACGCGCGCCTGGCTGCCGCTGCCCTCGATCGAGGAGGGCGCCTGGATCCGCCCGATGGGCAACCTGTGGCAGGGCAACGCGACATCCATGCGCATCGTGCGCGACCCGGTCTACGGCGCGCTCATGCTGCAGGCGGAATGGGAGGCCGGCCAGCCGGCACCCGTGGTCGAGGCGGTCAGCCGCTTCGCCACGCGCGACCGCGCCTATGATCTTTCTGCGCCCGGCAAGCCGGCGCCGCTCGACCGGGCGACGCGCGCGCTGTACACCCGTGCCACCGAACTCCTGCCCACCGGCGGCCTCGTGCGCCAGACCGCGCAGGAGATCACCAGGGGCGCCAAGGCCGACATCGACAAGGCCCGCCTCATCTACGACTGGATCTGCGACAACACCTTCCGCGATCCGAAGACGCGCGGCTGCGGCACCGGCGATATCCGCGCCATGCTGGAAACCGGCAACCTGTCCGGCAAGTGCGCCGACCTGAACGCCCTCTACGTCGGCCTGGCCCGCGCGGTGGGGCTGCCGGCGCGCGATGTGTACGGCATTCGCGTCGCCGACTCGCGCTTCGGCTACAAGAGCCTCGGCAAGAGCGGCGACATCA
>CAZGTK010000415.1:0-2736 GCA_964528415.1 uncultured Burkholderiales bacterium
ATGATCTGGTAGGTGTCGTCCGGGAGCAGCTCGGCGACGATCGCCACGATCTTCGAGGTGCCGATGTCGAGGCCGACGATGAGGTTCTTGCTTTCCTTCGGCTTCAGCCGACGGCTCCACGAGCGATCGGCCTCGGCTTCGGGTTGCAGGTTGCTTTGCGGCATGCGGTCCATGACGTTCTCCCGGATCATCCTTGCGCGCCCCGCGGCTTGGCCGCGTCGCGGAACTCTTTCGGCACCCGCACGGCAAAGCCGTGCGGATAGCGCAGATCGACGTACTCGACGTCGAAGCTCAGGCGGTCGAGGCCGTTGCGATAGGCGGCGACGAAGCGCTCCATGCGGCGATCGAGGTGCTCGCGGCCGAGCTCGAGGCGCGTGCCGCCGGCAAGCCGGAGCCGCCAGGCGCCGCGATCGGACAGCTCCACCGCCTCGGGCCGGAGCCCGGCCGGCTCGAGTGCGGCACGCGCCGCAAGCAAACGCGTCGCGACCTCGCGCGCGGTGCCTTCGGGCCCGGACAGCGCCGGCAGCGGACCATCCCAGGCCGCGTCGAACACCTCGCCCTCGACGTTGACCAGCGCACGGTCGTTCCAGCGCGCCAGCACGCGATGCTCCTCGAACTCCACCTCGAGCTGCGCGGGCCACCGTCGCGTGAGCTTCACGGTTCGCACCCACGGCAGCTTCTCGAAGCCGCTGCGCACGCGCGCGAGATCGACGGTGAAAAACGTGCCCGCCACGTCGCGCGCGACCACCGCGTGGACCTGCTCCGCCGTCGTCCGCTCCATGCCGCCGACGACGAGCACCCGCTGCAGCGCGAACGCCGGCTGGCGCGCGCCCCAGAGCAGCGCGGCGAAAACGAGCGCCGCCAGCGCCGTCGCATAGAGCAGATTCGCGATCGCGTTCAGGGCGCGCGGGTTATCCCACATGGGCGAGCTCCAGAATCCGCAGCACCAGCCGGCCGAAGTCCATGCCCGCCTGCTTGGCGGCCATCGGCACCAGGCTGTGACCCGTCATCCCGGGCGAGGTGTTCATTTCCAGCAGGGTCACCGAGCCGTCCGCGCGGCGAATGAGGTCGGCGCGCCCCCAGCCCTCGCACGCGAGCGCCGCCGCCGAGCGCATCACCAGCGCCTGGATGGCGCGCTCATCCTCCGCCGGCAGGCCGCAGGGGCAGAAGTACCGGGTCTCGTCGCTGAAGTACTTGTGGTGATAGTCGTAGTTGCCCTGCGGCGCCTCGATGCGGATCAGCGGCAGCGCCTGATCCCCGACGAAGCCGCCGGTGTACTCCTGGCCGGCGACGAACTCCTCCGCCAGCACCAGCGCGTCGTGGCGGCGCGCCTTGTCGAACGCCGCGGGCAGGTCGCCCGCGCGCCCGACCTTGGTGAGCCCCAGGGTCGACCCCTCCCGCGACGGCTTCACGATCAGCGGCAGGCCGAGCTTCCGCGCCACACCGTCCCAGTCGCTGTTCGCGGTCACCACCTCCCAGCGCGGCGTCGGCAGGCCGCAGGCGCTCCACACGTACTTGGTGCGAACCTTGTCCATCGCCAGCGCGGAGGCGAGCACCCCGCTGCCGGTGTAAGGAATACCCATCAGCTCCAGCGCGCCCTGCACGGTGCCGTCCTCCCCGTAGCGCCCGTGCAGGGCGATGAACGCGCGCGCGTAGCCGTCCCGCTGCAGCTCGAACACGCTGCGCTCGGCCGGGTCGAAGGCGTGCGCGTCGACGCCGGCCGCCTTGAGCGCCGCCAGCACGTTCGCGCCGGACATCAGCGAGATCTCGCGCTCGGCGGACTTTCCGCCGTAGAGCACCGCCACCTTGCCGAATTCGCGCGGGCTCACGACGCGGCCTCCCCCACGATCCGCACCTCGCGCTGCAACCGCACGCCGGTCTGCCGCTCCACCGTGCGCTCGACGTGCTCGATCACGGCCTCGATGTCGCCCGCGCTGGCGCCGCCCGCGTTGACGATGAAATTGGCGTGCTTGGGCGACACCAGCGCGCCGCCGACGCGATAGCCCTTGAGGCCGCAGCTCTCGATGAGCCGGGCTGCGTGGTCCCCCGGCGGATTGCGAAACACCGAGCCGGCGTTCGGCTGGTTCAGCGGCTGCGTCGAGATGCGCCGAGACAGCAGCTGCTTGATGGTGCGGCGGGCCTGCTCGCCGTCGCCGGTGCGGAAGCGGAACCAGGCGCCGGCGAACCATTCCTCGGCCGGCGCCCTCGAGCGAACGTGGCGGTAGGCGACCTCGAAGTCCGCCGGCGCGCGCCGCACGACATCGCCCGCGCGCGTGACGCAGTTCACGGCCTCGACCACGTCCCAGGTCTCCGCGCCGTAGCAGCCCGCGTTCATCGCCAGCGCGCCGCCCACCGTGCCCGGAATGCCCGCGAGAAACTCGGCGCCCAGCAGGTCGTGCATCGCCGCGAAGCGCGCCACCTTGGGGCTGGCAACGCCGGCCTCGGCGTACACCGTGCCGTGGCTCGCGTCCCGCGCCTCCAGCCGCAGCTGGTTCAGCACGCGGTGCATGAGGATCACGGTGCCGCGCACGCCGCCGTCGCGCACCAGCAGGTTGCTGCCCAGGCCCACCATCAGGACCGGCTCCTCGGCGGGCAGCGCGCGCAGCAGCGCCTGCAGATCCGCCAGATCGGCTGGAACGTAGGCCCGCTCCGCCGCCCCGCCGGCCTTCCAGCTCAGGTGCCGGCGCATGGGCTCGCGCGGCCGCAGCTCGACGCGCAGTCCGGTCCGGGTCAGGT
>CAZGTK010000416.1:0-2730 GCA_964528415.1 uncultured Burkholderiales bacterium
CAGCAGCACGAAGATGAAGGCAAAGGTGCCCAGCACCCAGGGGTTCTGCAGCGCGGCCTGCAGCATGGCGCCGGACATGCCGGCCGCCATCCCGGCAATGGCATAGGTGATGGCCATGCCCAGCACGTAAGCCAGCGACAGCGTGAACCCGCGCATCTTGGTGAGCTTCTGGCCCTGGCCGGCGATGATGCCCGAGAGGATCGGGATCATCGGCAGCACGCACGGCGTGAACGCCAGCAGCAGGCCGAAGCCGAGGAACGAGACCACGATCAGCCAGAAGCTGCCGCCGCGCAGCAGGCCGGCGAT
The DNA here is from genome assembly GCA_964528415.1 of uncultured Burkholderiales bacterium. GTDB lineage: Bacteria > Pseudomonadota > Gammaproteobacteria > Burkholderiales > UBA6910 > DATIUV01. The sequence continues at coordinate 307 of CAZGTK010000416.1, forward strand.
CTGCTCGTCCTCCGACTGCGGCGCCGCGGCGGCTGCCGGCGCCGCGGGCGGCGCGGCCCCGGCGGCGAGCCCGGCCAGCGCGACCTCGAAGGTCTTCTCGATCGGCGGGTAGCACACGCCGATCGGCTCGTTGCAGCCCTGGTAGGACGCCTTGATCCTGACCTTGTCCGCGGCAACGCCGGCCAGCGCCAGCGTGACCGCCACCGGCTCGGTAAACACCTCGGTCTTGCCAAACAGCGGATCGTCCTTGACCTTGCCCGGCGGCAAGGAAACCTGCGCGATCGACGCGCCCGCCGGCTCCACCACGGAGAACGCGAACTTGTCCCGGTAGAGGTAATAGCCCTTGGCGGGAACGAAGTCGGCGATGACCGTGGACGTGTCGGCCGCCCGCATCGACGCCTTGAATGCCTCGTCCGGCGGCAGCAGCTCGTCCTCCGCCGGCGCGGCGATGGCCTGGACCGCGGACTGGGCGAGCGCCGGCGCGGGAAAACCCGCCAGCAACGGGAACACCAGCAAGAGAAACCGTACCAACCGCATGATGGACTCCGTCAGGCTCCCGGCGCCGCGGTCTCGGTTTCGACCCATTGCAGATAGCCCGGCAGCCCCCGCTCAATACGGACCGCGACGATCTCGGGCAGTTCGTACGGGTGGTGGCGCCGGATGGCCTCCTCGAGCCGCCCGTACGCCGTGCCCGAGGTCTTGATGATGAGCGGCACCTCGGCGGCGGTCTCGACCCGGCCCTGCCAACGGTACACCGAGCGGCACTCGGCCATGACGTTGACGCAGGCGGCCGCGCGCTCCTCGACGAGCTGCGCGGCGAGGCGCTCGGCGCTCGCGCGATCCGGCAGGTTGGTGAGTACGAGCAGGGTATCCATGACTTGCAAGTTGAGAATATTGGATTTTACCTCTATTTCGCGGACGCCTCGGCGCGCCCTCCGGTGCGCCGCGGGCCGCTCCGCCCCGCGTTGGACGCCATGCCCGCGCTGCTGATCCTCATACTGCTGTTGTTGTTTCCGGCCGTCGAAGTGGTGCTGCTGGCGCGGATCGCCGACGCCCTCGGCGCCGGCTGGGCGCTGGCGCTGGTCGCGGGCGGGGCCGTCGTCGGCTGGGCGCTGATCCGCGGCGAGCAGGCCGCCTTCCGCGGCCGCCTGCGCGCCGCAATCGACGCCGGCGCCAACCCGCTCGTCACGATCCTCGCCAGCGGGCGCCGTTTCGTCGCCGGCGCGCTGTTCCTCTTTCCCGGCGTCATCAGCGACGCGCTGGCGCTCGTCGCGCTGCTGCTTCCGATCCGGGACCGCACCCCACCGCCGCCCGGGGACGGCGTCATCGAGGGGGAGTATCGTCGCCTTGACTGAGGCGCGGGTCCGCGAGCGCCGCGTCCACCGTCGGATAGGCGAGGCGCAGGCGCAACTCGCGGCGCAGGCGCTCGCTCACCACCCGGCGCGACTCGTCCATGAACGAGAGCAGGGCGGGCGGGATGACGCCGGCCGCGTCGGCGCGCCGCACCCGCGGCGGCCGCGGCAGGCCGAACCGGTCGGCGACGCGGTCGAAGTACTCCCCCATCGTGAGCTCGGAGTCGTCGGCCGTGTTGTACGCGCGCTGCGGCCGGCCCCGCCCGAGCGCCGCCACCACCGCCGCGGCGAGGTCGTCGATATGAATGTGGTTGGAGTAGCCGTCGTCTTCCGGCGCCAGCGCGGGGGTGCCCGCCTGCAGCCGCGCCACCGGCAGCCGCTGCGGTCCGTAGATGCCCGGCACCCGCAGGATCGCGACGCTCACGCGATTGCGCGCGCCCCATGCCCGCAGCCGGTTCTCGGCGTCCACCCGGCGCGCGGCGCGGTCCGACTGCGGGCGGCGCGGGCGCGTCTCCGGCACGCGCTCGCCGCGACAGTCGCCGTACACGCCCGTCGTGCTGATGTACACGAGGCGCTGTGGTAACATGCCGGGCCTCGCGAGGGCCGCCAGCAGGTTCGCGGTGCGTTGGTCAGCGAGTCCGGCGGAAGGCGGCGGCGCCAGGTGGACAACGGCGTCGGCGAGTCCGCCGATGCGCGTGAGCGACGCGCGGCGGTCGAGGTCGCCGACGATCGGCACGATGCCGTTTGCGCGCAGCGGCGACTGGCGCTCCGGCGTATGGGTCAGCGCGAACACGCGGTAGCGTCCGGCGAGGCGCCTGGCGACGCGCAGGCCGACGTCGCCGCAACCGACGATCAGCACGCGTCGCACGTCAGCCTTCCGGGGCGGCCGGCGCGTCCCAGCCTGAAAGCAGATGTCATATCAGATCACGATCCGGCCCAGCGGCCACGTTTTCCAATGCCAGCCCGGCGAGACCGTCCTCGAGGCGGCGCTGCGGGAGGGCTTCGCGCTGCCCTACGGTTGCCGCAACGGCGCCTGCGGCACCTGCAAGGGCAAGGTGCTGGAGGGCGAGAT
>CAZGTK010000417.1:0-2730 GCA_964528415.1 uncultured Burkholderiales bacterium
GTCCAGCTGCGCCCGCAGCGATCGCACCTCCTTCTCCAGCGCCGCGTTGCGCTTGCGCAAGGCCTCCACCTCGGCCGACGGCTCCGCCAGGACCCGGCGCGGCCGGCCCGCCGCCCGCGGCTCCAGTTCCGCCATCCCGCCCACCAGCATCCGCCTGCGCAGTTCCTGGAAGCGCGCGCGCCGGATCCCCAGCTCCACACACGCCTCCGCCACGCTCTGCTCCCCGCACAGCGTCGCCACGATCGCCCGCCCTCGCCGCTTTGCTTCCGCACTGCCCGGGATCCGCTCCACGTGACCCGGGCCCAAGTTCGGTCGCACCATCGGATCCCTCCTTGGCCCCGCCGCCGGGGACACCGCTGCCAAGCAGCACCGCCGCCACCACCTGCCCGCGCGCGTTCATGCGCGGACCGCGCCGGCGCTTGCCGCCTGGCGGCGCATTCTTGCCCGGCTCCGGCGGCTTCGCCACCGCCACGCCCAACGCCCGCTGCGCGGTCCGATACAGCGACTGGTAGCGCTCCACGTCGCGCGCCAGGCGCTGCATCTGCGCCCTCGCCCGCGCCAGCTCGCTCTCGACCGTCCGCTGCCGGCCCCGCGGCCGCGGCTCCATCGCCGACACCAGCATCTGCAGGGCGCGCGCTTCCAGCTGGTAGAAACGCGTCAGCGCCACGCCCATCGCCTCGCTCGCCGACACCGTCGAGCGCACCCCGCTCCAGGCTTCCAGCAGCAGCGCCGCGAGGCGGCGCGCGGCATCGCTGCCGCGCACCGCCCTGGCGCCCATCGGCTGGACACGCCGCTTGGGCTTCATGCCTCCTCCTCGCCCAGCAGCTCGGGCAGCACCGTGTCGAGCGGCGAGGCCCCGGGGAAAGACTGCTCGGCGTCCGCCGTCCCCGGGTGATCGGCCGGCTTGCCCATCGGCGCCACCGGCTCGGGCAGCGACGGCTCGTCCTGCGCCGCATCCCGCCGCGGACCCGTCGCACCCAGGTCCACCTCCTCGCGCCGACCGTCGCCCTGGGTCAGCACCACCTTCTCCCCCTCCGCGTGCAGCGAGATGCTCTGATCCCCGATCCGCCCCGTCAGGTAGAACGGCTTGCGCGGCATGCCGTCGCGCGCCAGCTCCGCCGCGTTCGTCGCCACCCGCTCCTTCAGCGTCGCCAGCACCTGCGGCGCCGCCGCGAAGTAGCGGTCCGCCGGCACCAGGCCGTCGATCCCGCTGTGCGGCCGCTGGAAGTTGTAGTGGTCGATGAACAGCCCGATCCGCCGCCTGGCGTCGTCGAGCCCGCGGAACACCGCGGTCTCCACGCACTCCCGCCACAAGGTCCCCCAGAAGCGCTCGATCTTGCCCAGCGTCTCGGGATGCCGCGGCGTCGCCACGATCTGCCGGATGCCGCGCTGCTCCAACAGCCGCGTGAACTCGCTCTTGCCCCGCCAGGTCACGTACTGCGTGCCGTTGTCGGTCAGCACCTCCTCGGGCGACCCGAAGTTGGCCACCGCCGCCAGAAGCGTCTCCCGCACCAGCGCCCCCGACGCCGTCGCGTGCAGCCCGTAGCCCACCACGAAGCGGCTGTGGTCGTCGAGGAACCCCACCAGGTGCACCCGGCGGTTCTCCCGCTTCAGCACGAAGGTGAACAGGTCCGTCTGCCACAGCTGGTTGGCCCGCGCCCGCTCGAAGCGCTTGGGCTCCTGGCCGTGCGGCTGGCTCGCCGGCGGCGCTGCCACGTAGCCCGATTCCTCCAGCACGCGGCCGATCGCCGAGGCGCTCGCCGAGAAACCGTGCGACCGCAGCAGCAGCGCCGCGATCCGGTCCTGCCCCCAGTCGGGGTGCTGCTCCTTCATCATCAGGATCGCCCGCTTCGTCGCCTCCGGCAGCCGGCTGCCCATCGGCCGGCCCAGCGGCTTGTCGTCGAGGCCCGCGGGTCCGTGCTCCTCGAAGCGCGCCTTCCACGCCCGCAGCGTGTGCAGCGACATCCCCACCAGCGGCGCGAAGTCCCCCGCCGGCAGCTTGCTCCGCAGCCAGCTGTCGAGGATCAGCAGCCGCTGTTCCGCCGTGAAGCGCGGCCGGCCCGGGTCGATGCGCGCGCGCCGCGCCCGCCGCGCGGCCTGCTCGTCGCGGTAGCGCAGGATCAGCGCCGCCAGTTCGTCGCGCGACGCCGGCCGCGCGCCACGCACCCCTGGGGAGTCCGGGTCCAGGAGACCGCCCAGCGGCCCCGCGTCGGGATGCGGTCCGCCACCACCCCACCGCGCCCCGCCGGGGATGGGGCCGGCTCCGGGGTCTCGGTCGTCGGCTGCGCCGACTCCCTCGACCCCTCCGCCAGCCCCATCCCCGGCGCATCCCTCCGCCTCACCGAACAAACGCGGCAGCGCCTGCCCATCGGGAGTGGGGTACCCGTACGGGTACCGGCGAACCTCGGGTCCTTCGTCGTCGACCGTCATCGGACTCTTCCTTCCTGACCAGAAGGTCAGGGATGGGAAGGCCGTGGGTTTCGATGGTCATTTCCCGGCTACGGAGCGGGCGAATTTCGGGAAGGGGGACACCAGACTCCTAACCCCTTGCAAACTGAAGTAGCTCCCAGGCGTGCAACGCTGCGCGGCCTTCCTCTTCCTCGCGCTCGATCTTATCGAGCATCCCTCTATGCTGCTGCACCATCCACTTCAACAGGTAATACTGTTCTTCATTCCTCTTGTCGGCCTCATTACACACTCTACTTAATGCTCGCAGCACACCTTCGCTTT
>CAZGTK010000418.1:0-2729 GCA_964528415.1 uncultured Burkholderiales bacterium
CCGGGTTGTAGCGCGCCGAGATCTCCGGATGCCCGAGGTGGAACATGAAGAACTCGCCGCCGCGCCCGGCTCGCTCGGTTTCCGCGAACACGCGGCGCAGCAGATCGACGTCACCCTTCGGATCGAACACGATCACGACCTCGCCGCGGCGGATGTCCTGCGCGATCAGCAGTTCGGCCAGGCGCGTCTTGCCGACCCGCGTGGTGCCGAGCACCAGCGTGTGCCCCACCCGGTCTTCCAGGTCCATCCAGATCTCGGCCTCGTCGGGTTCGACGCCGTGGATGGCGGGATCGCCGCCGACGCCGGCAGGGACCGACGAGTCAGACGAGAAGACCTCCAGCGCCTTGCCAAGAACGCCGGCTTCGAGCAGCGGCTCGTTCTTCGGCAGCCGCGCCTCGAACAGGCGCTGCGTGTGGCGTTGATCCCATTGAAACCCGCGCCCGAGGAAGAGCCGGTCGGCGGACCAAGGGATCTGGTCGGACGCGAGCTCGTAGCGTCGCCGGCGCCGCAGGTTCGCCCGATAGCGCAGCGCCCGCAGGCCCGCGGCACCTCGCCATGCGGCATGGGTCGCCAGCGCAGTCGCGAGCAGCAGGTGCCAGGGAAAGGCCAGCAGGAAGAGTCCCGGGCCGAGCAGCACCAGCGCCGCTGCCAGTGCCGAGACCACAGCGGCGCGGAGCTCGTGCGCCGGCCGCAGCCGAGCCTCCAGCGGATAGGTCATCGATCCGGAGCCGCCTCGTTCTGCGCCACACGAGCGAGCGCCGAATTGATCCGCGGCACCGGATGCACGAAGCGGCGGGGATCGACGATCACGATGCCGTGGACGCGGCTGTCCGCTCGCCCGTCCTGCTTCCACGCGTAGCCGAGCAGGTTCACGCCGCCCTCGGCCCGAAGGTGCCAGCCGGCCCGCAGGACCTCGCGCTGCAGCCGCTTCGCGGTGTCACGCTTTTCGCTCGAGCCGGCGCCGTCGTGCTGGACGTACGCCCGAAAGATGCCGGGCGACACCAGCAGCAGCCCCTCCTCGACGCCATGCACCAGGGCGCCGCTCGTGTTCACCGTCAGTGTCCCGTCCACGATCCCGCGCCGAATCCAGTCCATGAAACGGCGCGCGGGATCCGCGGCATCCGTCTGCACAGCGTCCAGGAATTCGGGCGAATCTTCGGCTGGCGACGGCGCCGCAGGCTCTATGGCGGACTCCACCGCATCGAATGTCTGAACGGTCGGCGCACCGGACGGCACCGGCGCCTCGCACAGGGGCCAGGTGCGGGCAGCCGCACGCGCCACCAGCTCCGCGATCGCACTGCCCGGCGACGCGTCGCCGCTCAACACGGCGCGCAGCTCCGCCGTCAGCGCGGGATCGCCATCGAGCCACTCCAAGACGCTCGGTGGCACCCAGCGCTCGAACAGCTGCCCCGGAAGCTTAGGAGTCCCGCGACCGAGGTCGTGCAGTAACGCGGCCGCAAAGACCGCGTAGGTCCATCGATGGCCGAGCGCGCCCAGCACTTCCGGTGCCGCGTTGCGCGGCAGGATCTGGCCGCGCCGGTGATCGAGCGCGCGCAGCGCGGTGACGAGGCCGCGGTGCAACTGTCCGCCAGGGCCGCCACAGCGTTCGTAGCCCGACGCCGACGTCGGCTGCACGTATTCCGCATAGGCATCGATCAGCGGCTGCACGGCCATCGCGAAGGTCTCCGGCGGGAAGCCCATCCGGACGCGGAGCACCGCGATCGGTTTCGCGAGGCCGCATCGTTCGACGATCACGGACGCCGCGAGCGACGACCGATCGCTCGGAGATCGCATGTCGCTCCATGGGCGCGACACCGGCTCGCTGGGTGTGGCGCAAGGGTCCGCGACGGGTTGATCCGCGCGCTGGATGGAATTCATACGACCAGTATCCCGGGCGCCTCGCGCGCGACCAGCACCGATCGATGCCCTGGCGAAGCCCCAATTCGCTCTTGACGGCAACCGTGTCGCTTCGTCGCGCGCAGCAGCGCTGTGCGCGCCCCTCGCGGCGTCGAATCATCGCGCGTTCGTGACGCGACTTCCGCGTCGCGTCCACCTCAGTTCAGAGCTTCGTCGAAGCCCCGAATCGACCTGCTTCGCACGCGGCCGCTCCCTACGATGAAAAAGGTGATGCGGCTCGCTCCGAGGGCCGCACCGACGCACCAACGCGAGGGGGGTTCCGATTGCGCACGAAGACGAGCGGTATAGCGGCAGCCGGTTTCGTCACCGCGATCACCCTGCTCGCGTCGCTGCCCGCACACGCGTGCTGGGAAGCGGCTGCCGTGCGCTACGGCATCAGCAGCGAGCTGCTCTACGCCATCGCGCGTACCGAGTCAGCACTTGACCCGCGTGCCGTCGGACGCAACAGCAACGGCACGCGCGACATCGGCCTCATGCAGATCAACTCGGCCTGGCTGCCCACGCTGGCGGCCCACGGAATCGGCGAGCGCGATCTCTTCGACCCGTGCACCAGCATCCACATCGGCGCCTGGATCCTCGCCGGCAACGTCCAGCGCCTGGGCTACACGTGGGAGGCGGTCGGTGCCTACAACGCCGCCAATCCTGCCTTGCGCCGCGCCTACGTCGAAAAGGTTCGCCGCCACCGCTCCGGTCGCTTCTGATCGCGGCCGATCGTCGCCCGGGTCAGCTGGTCGACGACAGCTACACACCGGCATACCGTCTGCGAGGGTCGCGGTGTAGCTGACGGTGACCAGCTGGTCCGGCATCGGGTA
>CAZGTK010000419.1:0-2729 GCA_964528415.1 uncultured Burkholderiales bacterium
GACTCATGGGCAAGCGCGCGTGGCAGGCCGCGCGGGACCGCTACGAGGCCCTGCGGCGCGACGGGGTGCTGCCGGCGACCTTCGAAGTCGTCTACGGACACGCGTGGAAGGCCGCGCCCCGGCGCGCCGGGGACGGCCGCGCGATCGTGCGCTTCGAGCGGGGCGCTTCCCGTGGCTGACGGCTGGTTCGTCACCGGCACCGACACCGAGGTCGGCAAGACCCTGATCGCGGCGGCGATGATCATCGCCCTGCGCCGCCGGGGACTGCGCGTGGCGCCGATGAAGCCGGTGGTGGCGGGCATCGAAGGCGGCCGCTACCGGGACGTGGATTGCCTGATGGCGGCCGCCGGCGGCGGCTGGCCGGCCGACCGGGTGAGCCCTTACCGCTTCGAGGCCCCGATCGCCCCGCACATCGCGGCGGCCGGCGCCGGCGTCGAGATCGACCCGGGGCAAATCCTTCGCGCGTTCGCCACGCTGCGCGCCGATGCCGACGCCGTGGTGGTGGAGGGCGCCGGAGGCTTCCGCGTGCCGCTCGGACCGGCGTTCGACTTCGCCGACCTGGCCCAGCGTCTCGCGCTGCCCGTGGTGCTGGTGGTGCGCGTCCGGCTCGGCTGCATCAACCATGCGCTGCTGACGGCGGAGGCGATCGAGCGCCGCGGCTTGCCCCTGGCCGGCTGGGTCGCCAATGCCGTCGACCCGGCCATGCCGGCGGCGCGGGAGAACGTCGCCGCGCTGGCGCAGCGGCTGCCGGCGCCGCTGCTGGGCGAGATCCCCCTCATGGCGCGGCCGGACCCCGAGCGCGCGGCCGGTCTGCTGGGCGCGCTCGGCCGGATCGCGCCACCGCCGGCGGCCGCTGCGGCGGCGCGTCAGGAGTCGAATTGATCGCCCCGGAGGCGTGTGCTAGGTTGCCTCGACTGACCCGCGGGCTACGCCGTGTCGCCGCCGAGTTCCGACGCCTCCGATTTCAGCGTGGTGTATCCGCGCAACGTCGCGCTGGACGCAACCCAGCGCCGGCTTGCGCTCGTTCTGATGTGCGTGCCGCCGCTCCTGATCGGCGCCGGATTCAGCGTGGTCGGCGCCTGGCCCGTGCTGCCGTTCGCCGGCCTCGAAGCCGCCGTCCTGATCTGGGCGTTCCGCGAAATCCGGCGATCGGCCGGCGACTACGAGCGCATCACCATCGCGGGCGACACGTTGACGGTGGAGACCGTCACCCGCAGCGTACGGCGCCAGGAGCGCTTCAGCCGCCATTGGGCGCAAGTGCTGGTGGAGTCGCCACGGAGCCTGGCCGGGCCGCGGGTCAGCGTGCGCTCCCATGGCCGCCAGCTGGAGCTGGGGCGCGGGCTGCCGGCCGAGGAACGGCTCAACCTTGCGAAAAAATTGATCAAGAGTCTCGGTAACCGCTAATATTCGGGCTTTTCTGTGACTGAGTGAGCGGAAACATGATGCGATATCTGCTTGGGGCTGCGGCCGGCCTCGCCGTCCCGTCCATCGCGCTCAGCGCGTCGAAGTACAACCTGCAGCCGCCCAACAGCCCGATCGCCGAGCAGATCTACGACCTGCACACGCTGATCATGATCATCATCACGGTGATCTTCGTCGGCGTTTTCGCCGTCATGTTCTACGCGGTGTTCAAGCACCGCAAGGCCGCCGGCCACAAGGCGGCCCACTTCCACGAGAACACCACGGTCGAGGTGATCTGGACCGTGATTCCGTTCTTCATCCTGATCGGCATGGCCTACCCGGCGACGAAGACCGTGATCGACATGAAGGACACCGCCGCGCCCGACGTCACGATCAAGGCCACCGGCTATCAGTGGAAGTGGCAGTACGACTACCTCGACGACGGCATCAGCTTCCTCAGCAATCTCGCCACGCCGAAAGAGCAGATCCAGGGCGCGGCGCCAAAGGGCGAGCACTACCTGCTCGAGGTCGACAACCCGATGGTGGTGCCGGTCGGCAAGAAGATCCGCATCCTGACCACGGCGGGCGACGTGCTGCACGCCTGGTACGTGCCCGCGTTCGGCGTCAAGCAGGACGCCATTCCGGGCTTCATCCGCGACACCTGGTTCCGCGCCAACTCGACCGGCGTGTTCCGCGGCCAGTGCGCCGAGCTCTGCGGCAAGGAGCACGGCTTCATGCCGATCGTGGTGAAAGTCGTGGAGCAGGCCGAGTACGACCAGTGGGTCAAGCAGCAGAAGCAGAAAACCGCCGCCGCGCCGGCGCCGGCGGCGGCGCCGTCCGCGGCGCACCTCGTGGCGCAGGGCGAGAAAGTGTTCACGCAGAACTGCGTCGCCTGCCATCAGGCCGACGGCCGCGGCGTGCCCGGCACGTTCCCCGCGCTGGCCGGCTCCAACGTCGTGGCCGGCCCGGCCGAGGACCAGATCCGGCTGGTGCTGCAGGGCAAGCCGGGCACGGCGATGGCGTCGTTCAGTCGCTTGAGCGACGAGGAGCTGGCGGCGGTGGTCACGTACACCCGCCAGGCCTGGAACAACGGCGGCGCGGCGGTGCAGCCGGCGGACGTCAAGGCGCTGCGCACGGCCCAGGCCACGGCCCGGGCGAACTGACGAATTCAGGGAAGCGAGTCCAAGGAGATCGAAATGGCAGCCGTTCACCCGCACGCACACGGTCACGGGCACGACGAGCACCACCCCTACGGCATCATGCGCTGGGTGACCACGACCAATCACAAGGACATCGGCACGATGTACCTGTGGTTCAGCTTCGCCATG
>CAZGTK010000420.1:0-2720 GCA_964528415.1 uncultured Burkholderiales bacterium
CCAGCTTCTGCAGGCGGCGTTGCAGCAGCAGGGCCTCGGCCTTGAGCTTCTCGTTCTCGGCGATCAGCTCGTCGCGGCTGCTGAACCGCTGGCTGACCCCGCGCCACAGGCGTACCGGCTGCTCGGCCAGCCAGTAGAAGGGCGTGAGCACCTGGCCCAGATGGCTGCGCAGCGGCTTGAGGGTGTCGAAGCGCGCGTCCACCGCCATCAGGCGCAGGTCGTGCGTCGCGAGCAGCAGGCGATGCGCGCAGGCGGCGTCCGGCGCGGCGGCGCGGTCGGCCCAGTGCGCGACGCCGCGGCAGTTCGCGAACGGCGGGTTCTTCAGCCCCTGCGGGTCGCCCGGCGTCGCGTAGCCGCCGATGCGGATGTTCGGCTCGAACACCCAGCGCTCGCGGCCGGTGGCCGGGTCGAGCGCGACCACGCGGCTGAACGGCGTGCAGAGCACGAGGTGGCCGCCCGCGGCGGGCGGCAGCAGGATGGGGTTGACCTCGACCTTCGCCGTCGCGTTGGCGAACTCGCCGCGCCGCGCGAGCTCGCCGGTGCGGTACTCCCACGCGACCTCGAGGTCGCGCACGTTCCCGGGCGTGATCTGCGCGAGGCCGCTGAACTTGCGCGCGCCCTCGCCGCCGACCTGCGGCCAGGACTGCGCGAGCGCGCCGGCGGCGAGGAGCGCGAGCGCGAGGGCGGCGGCGGCGCGGGCGGGCAGGCTCATCGGCGGGCATCCGGCAGGGCGACGGCCGCCGATGTTACCGGCCCCGGCCGCGGGTGCCTACGGCCGTGCCCCGCATCGCCGCGCGGCTTGACGCTGGCGTGGCGTGGCGGCACCGTGGCGGCGGTACGCAGGGGGAGAACGCATGAACGATCATCCCGGCGCCGGCCCGGACCGGCGCGGCTTCATCCTCGGCACGCTCGGCGCGCTGGCGCTCGGGCCCGCGGCAGCGCGCGCCGCCGGCAGCGCCACGGCCGCGCCCGACTTCGCCGATCCCGCGCAGGCGCTCGCCGCGATGCTGCGCATCCAGGGCCGGCTCGACGGCCGCGACGCGCCGTGGTGGTACTTCGGCCGCATCTACGGGATGGTCGGCGAGTCCGCGCCGCGGCTCCTCGTGCGCTTCGAGGGCCGCGAGATCATGCGCCTGACGCCCGCCGCGCCCGGCGAGTACGCCGCGACCGGCGTCACCACCTCGTTCTTCCAGGACCCGGCGACGAAGCAGGTGCTCGAGACTTTCGCGAACCCCTACACGGGCCGCGCCAACGCGGTCACGCCGAACCTCATCGGCGGCACCGCCAACCCCATCACCTTCTGCTCGGCGAAGGGCGTGCGCCCCGGCCGCGTGCGCCCGGAGGACTGGAAGCCCGACGGCCTGCACCTGACCTGGGACTTCCACGGCGAGCACGCATGGCTCGCGCACGACCGCGTCTACCCGCCGGGCATCCCGCAGCCGATGGGCGAGTCGAGCGTCGCGCGCGCGAAGCTCGCGGACCTCGCCGACGCCGCGCGCGCGTCCGTGCCCGCGAGCTTCTCCTCCACCTACTTCGCGCCCTGGCCGAAGTGGATGGACATGGCCGGCCAGCCCGGCCACGTCGTCTGGCACGCCGACGGCGTGAAGCTCGACTCGATCGCCGAGCTCCCGCCCGCGTTCCGCGCCCGCGTCGAGAAGCTCTTCCCCGAGCGCCTGCAGGCGCTGCCGTACCGGCCCGGCGCCTGAGCGTCGCGCCCGCCCACCGCGAGGACCCCACGAGATGAACGTCGTCATCACCGGCAGCAGCAAGGGCATCGGCTTCGGCATGGCGCGCGAGTTCCTGAAGCGCGGCCACGCCGTCATGGTCTCGAGCCGCGGCCGGGAGGCCGTGGACAGGGCGGTCGCCGCGCTGCGCGCCGAGGTGCCGGGCGCGCGCGTCGAGGGCCACCCCTGCGACGTCGCCGACTACGCGCAGGTGCAGTCGCTCTGGGACGCGGGCGCGCGCGCGTTCGGCCGCGTGGACATATGGGTCAACAACGCCGGCCGCGACGGCATGAAGGCGCCGTTCTTCCTGGTGCCGCCGGAGGACATGCGCGCCACGATCGAGACCAACCTGATCGGCCTCATGCACTGCAACCGCGTGTGCATGGCCGGGATGTGGAAGCAGAAGGGCGGCTGGATCTGGAACATGGAGGGATTCGGCAGCAACGGCGCCATCCGGCCCACGGTCAGCATCTACGGCTCCACCAAGTACGCGCTGCGCTACTTCACGAAGGCGATGGTGAAGGAACTCGCGAAGACGCCGATCAAGGTCGGCTACCTGAGCCCCGGCATCGTCGTGACCGACCTGCTGGTGCCGCCGCCCGACAAGCGCGGCAAGCCGTGGGAGCAGAGCAAGAAGATCCTCAACATCCTCGCCGACACCGTCGAGACGGTGACGCCCTACCTGGTGGAGGGCATGCTCGCGGCGAAGGAGAGCGGCGCGGCGGTGCGCTGGCTCACGGACGGCAAGGTGCGCTGGCGGTTCTTCCGGAGCCTCTTCGTCAAGCGCGACCTCTTCGGCCCGCTCGGCTACTGATCACTCCGGCTGGAAGCGCAGGCGCACGCCCGTGCGCCGCTCGACCGGCGCGCCCGCCTCGAGGGGCGGTTCGAAGCGCCACTTCCGCACGGCCGCGAGCGCCGCCGCGTCGTAGCGCCCGGCCGGGATCGAGTCCGTGACGGCGACGTCGCGCGGCTTGCCGTCCGCGCCGACCACGAAGA
>CAZGTK010000421.1:0-2717 GCA_964528415.1 uncultured Burkholderiales bacterium
GCGTGACGACGAACGCGACGGCCGCCACCGCCGCGGTCACCGCCACCAGCCGCGCGGGAGTGAACGGGTCGAGGAAATGGCCGGCCACCGTCGCGGTGACTATGAAGCCGACGATCATCATCACCCATGCGGTGGTGGCGGCGGCGGCGCGGCGGCGCGCATCGACGCGCTTGGCCAGCAGCACCAGCAGGGACGTGCCGGCCGCGCCGACGCCGACGCCGATCAGGGTGAACGCCGCCACGGCGAGCGCGATGCCGGCGGCCCGATCGGTGCCCATCCACGCGGTCGCGGTCGCGGCCAGCACACCGCCCAGCGCCAGCACCGCCATGCCGCCGACAATCCACGGCGTGCGGCGGCCGCCGACGTCGGAGCCGTAGCCAAGCCGCGGGCGCAGCATCTGCACCGCGTAGTGCAGCGCCACCAGCACGCCCGGCAGCATCGCCGGCAGTGCGAGCTCCACCACCATGACGCGGTTCATCGTCGAGGTCGTGAGCACGACGATGGCGCCGAGGCTCGCCTGCACCAGCGCGAGGCGCACGATGCCGATCCAGCCGAGCGGCGGCGGGCTCACGTCGTCCCCGACAGCACGCCGCGCGCCGCGAACGCCGCGACCAGCATGCCGAGCACGAAGAAGTTCACGCCCAGCGCGCTGTACCAGAGCGCGCGCTCGCGCGGGCGCTGCAGGAAGCGCGCCATCAGGGCGAGCTGCACCGCGAGCAGCAGGCCGACGCCCGCGGCGTGCCACGGCCTATCCCACGCCGTCAGCAGCGCCACCACCACCGCCTGCGGCGCCGCCATCATCAGGCAGGCGGAGCGGGCCGCGCGCTCGACGCCGAGCCGCACCGGCAGCGAGCCGATGCCCATGCGCCGGTCGCCTTCGATCGCCTTGAAGTCGTTGAGCGTCATGATGCCGTGGGCGCCCGCGCTGTAGAGCGCGGCGAGCAGCAGGATGCGGCCGTCCGGCAGCGCGCCGGCGAGCATCACGGAAGCGCCGGTAACCCACGCCAGCCCCTCGTAGGAAACGCCGACCGCGGCGTTGCCCCACCAGCCGTTGCGCTTGAGGCGCAGCGGCGGGGCGCTATAGGCCCAGGCCAGCGCGAGGCCGGCGATCGCGGCCCACAGCACCCACGGCCCGAGCCCCGCCGCGACGGCGAGCGACAGCGCCGTCCAGGCCACGGCGATGTAGAGGCCCCACCGGCCGGGGATGCGGCCCGACGGGATCGGCCGGCCCGGCTCGTTGATGGCGTCCACGTGACGGTCGAACCAGTCGTTGACCGCCTGGCTCGTGGCGCACACGAGGGGACCGGCGAGCAGCACGCCGGCGATGACCAGCGCCCAGCGGCCCGCGAACGGAGCGCCCGACGAAATCGCGCCGCAGCCGAACGCCCACATCGGCGGAAACCAGGTAATGGGCTTGAGCAGCTCGAGCACCGCGGCGGGTGCCGGAACGGCGAGCGGGGGATTCAGCGCCGAGCGGGCCATCAGCGTACGCTACGCCTGACACTATTAAACGTCAAGATGACATGACACACGCGCGAATCCGTGGCGAGTGTCCGCCCAAGACGGCTAGCGGTCGCCCTCCGACTCGCCCTCGGCCGAGAGGTCGCCGAGGCCGTAGCGCCGCAGCTTCACGTAGAGGCTCTGACGGCTGAGGCCCAGCATCTCGGCCGCCGAGGCCCGGTTGTCCCCGGTCATCTCGAGGGCCGCCTCGATGCACAGCCGCTCGATGACGTCGGTGGCTTCGCGAACCAGGTCCTTGAGCGAGACGCGCCCCACCAGCTCGGTGAGCTGATCGACCGAGCGCGGCAGTTCGCGTCCGCTCGCGCGCGGCTCGGCGCTGAGGCGGCGGCCGATGTTCCGGATGGTGAAGCCGAGGCACGGCTGCTCGCCGTTGACGAGAGCGACCGCCGAGATCTCCACCTCGGCGGTGGTGCCGTACTCGCCGCGCAGCGTGGTGGCGAACAGGCGCACCGAGCCGTGCTGGCGCAGGTTCGCCGTCAGGACGCTGAGATCGACGCCGGGGCGGCCGAGCCACCGGTCGAGCGACTCGCCCCGGGCCTGCTCCTCGGTGGCGAGCTGGGCCAGTTCCAGAAACGCCTGGTTCGCCGCGAGGATGCGGCCGTCCGCGGCGGTCACCACCAGCGCGTCGGGAACGCTTTCCGCCGCTTTCAGCAGCTGCGACTTGTGCCGCGGCAGCCCGGAGCCGACCATGTCCGCCGGCGACAGGCGCACCAGCAGCAGGACCGCGTCTTCCTGGCGAAACAGCGACGCCGACACCGACAGCTCGCGACCGCCGTCCGCGAGCCGGGCGCGCACCGCGTCGGCGCGGCCCGAGCCGCGGGCCGTGCCGAGCAGTTCTGCGATCGCCCGCGCGCCGGCGGCGTCGAAGCCCTCGGGAAACGGGCGGCCCGCCAGCGTCGGCGCGCCGCCCGCCAGCAGCTGGGCGGCGGCCGGATTGGCCTCCAGGATCCTCTGCGTGCCGGCGTCGACGATCAGCACGGCTTCGGAGGCGGTCTGGAACAGCAACCGGTAGCGTGTCTCGACCTGGCGCATGCGCCAGTAATCGCGCTCCAGCGACTGCTGGGCGTCCACCAGGCGCTGCTGCAGCAGCGCGATCGCGCGCAGGTCGCGACCCATGGCCACCACCGCGCCCTGCAGACCCACTTTGACCGCCGAGTACATCACCGGCACGTCGGCGCCGCGCCCGGTGGGATGGT
>CAZGTK010000422.1:0-2715 GCA_964528415.1 uncultured Burkholderiales bacterium
CGAGGTCCGAGTACGCGGTCATGATGATCACCGGCAGCTGCGGCTGGCGCTCCTTGATCTGCTTGAGCAGGTCGAGGCCCGACCCGCCCGGCATGCGGATGTCGCTCACCACCACCTGCGGCAGCGCCGTCTCCATCGCCGCCAGCGCGTCCTGCGCCGAGGCGAAGGTCTTGAAGTCGATGTGCTCCCGCGTCAACGCCTTCTCGAACACCCAGCGGATCGAGCGGTCGTCATCGATAATCCAGACAGGTTTCATTTGGCTTCAGGGATGAGGAATGGGGAATGGGCGGCGATCGGGTCCCATTCCGCATTGCTCGTCGCCGTTCTCACGTCACCCCCCGCAGCCATTGACCGGCAGCAGCAGGGTGAACACGGTGCGGCCGGGCTCGCTCTCGCACTCGATCGTGCCCTGGTGCTGGCCGACGAAGTTGTGCGCCAGCGTGAGGCCCAGCCCGTGGCCGTCGTCGCGGCCCGAGACCAGCGGCAGGAAGATCTTGTCGCGCATGTCCTCGGGGATGCCGGGGCCGTCGTCGATGATCTGCACCATCACCGCGAGGCGGTGGCGCCGGCGCGTGATCGTGACCTGGCGAACCGCGCGCGTGCGAAGCGTGATGGTGCCGCTGCCGGCCAGCGCCTGCGCCGCGTTGCGCGCGACGTTCAGCACGGCCTGGATCAGCTGCTCGCGGTCGCCGACGATGTCGGGCAGGCTGATGTCGTAGTCGCGCACGATGCGCACGCCCTGCGGAAACTCCGCCTGGATCAGGCTGCGCACGCGCTCCAGCACCTCGTGGATGTTGAGGGGGCCGAAGTGCGGCACCCGGTTCGGCGCCAGCAGCCGATCCATCAGCGCCTGCAGGCGGTCGGCCTCCTTGATGATGACCTGGGTGTACTCGTGCAGGCCCGGCCGCTCCAGCTCGCGGTCCAGCAGCTGGGCCGCGCCGCGTATGCCGCCCAGCGGATTCTTGATCTCGTGGGCGAGGCTGCGGATCAGCAGGCGGCTTGCGACGCTCTGGTTCAGCATGCGTTCCTCCCGGTCGATCTTCAGCTGCTGATCGATCTGCTGGAACTCGAGCAGCAGCGACGCGTCCCGCAGCTCGACCGGCGTCACGCTGCAGGTCAGGTGCAGCTCGCCGGCCGCCGGTGCCGCCAGCGCGAGCGCGAGGTCGTACTCGATGAACGTGGCGCGCTCCCGGCGCGCCTGCCCGACGGCGGCGAGCAGGGCGGCGCCGTCGACGAAAAGCTCGCCGACGCGCTTGCCGGCCAGCGTCTTGCGGCTGGCGGCGAACAGGCTCTCGGCCGCGGGGTTGGCGTAGCGAACAACCAGCGCGTCGTCGAGCAACATCACCGCCGTGGCGAGCAGCTCGAGGCCGGGATACCGCGTCGCGGCGGCCGCTTCCATTTCAGACATCGGGCAATTCCACGCCAATCGCAGGAACGCGATCGGAGCGTGCGGGAGAGCGCTCAGCGCAGCAGCGAGATTTCCTGCTGGATGGCGAGGACGTTTTGCTCGTGGAGCTGGACCGTCTCCATGAGCCGCTGCACCCGCGCGATGTAGCCCTGGTAGTCGTTGCGCTCGTCGCCGGGGCGTACCACCTTGCCCTCGGCGAGCGCGCGCCGCGCCTGATCCAGCTGCTGGTTCTCGGCGGTCAGCTCGTGTTCGAGGATGCGTCGCCGCTCGTCGTCGCGCTGCTTCTGCGTCTGCGCCGACACCCGCGGAAAGCTGGCCGGCGATGTCGCCACCGGCTTGGGCGCCGCCGGCCGAGAGGCCGACTTCGGCTTGGCCGGCTCGGTGCGCGAGCCACTCTCGGTTTCGACCTTCACCGCGCCCTTGCGGTAGATATTGGTGAAGGTGATGCGGCCTTCCTCGTCCACGTGCTTGTAGATGTCGGCGTGGGCGCTGCCCGACGCCGCCAGCAGCAGCGCCGCCGCGGCAATCCCTGCGCGCGTCACTGCTTCGTCCCTCCGGAGGCGGGCGCCCCCAAGGCTGCCAGCTCCCGCTCCAGTGCATCGACCCTGCGCTTCCGGCTCTCCACCTGCTCCGTCAACATTCGGATTGTGTCCTCGTAACGGCCGGATGCCTGCTGCCCGGCGCCCTGCGACGTGCGCACGGCCTCGGGCTTCTGCTTCTCCATTGCCAGCGCCTGCAGGGCCTCGGCGAGCCGGTCGCGCTCGAACGCCAGCTCGCGCGCCAGCGATTCGGCACGCGCTTCTTTTCGAGCGGCGGCGGCGCGCTCCCCCTTGAGGGGATCGAGGGTCGTCAGCGGTTCCAGCGTCATCGGCTTGCCGCCGGGAAGGGGCTCGTTCGAGTAGGTCACGCGCCCGTTCGCGTCGACATGCTTGTACATGGTCTGGGCGAACGCCGGCGATCCCGCGACGACTGCCGCGAGTAGTGCCACGCCACGCGCGCTCGGTTTCAGCGAGTGACCCACCGAAAGCTCCCAGCTGGTTGACAACCCACATTAAGCAGGGCCTTTAAGTCTGCGCCGGATATGGAGAAAGTGCAAGCAAACTTCCGTTACGTCCCAGACGCGAACAAAACGGGGCGGGTCGCCCCGCCCCATTTCGGTGCATCCGCGGTCAAACGCTGTAATACATCATGTATTCAATCGGATGAGTGGTCATCATGAAGTTCTTGACCTCGTCCATCCGCAGCTCGATGTAGGCATCGATCATGTCGTCCGAGAACACCCCGCCCTTGGTGAGGAAGGCGCGGTC
>CAZGTK010000423.1:0-2709 GCA_964528415.1 uncultured Burkholderiales bacterium
GCGCGAGCCGAGCGCGCCGCAGCCCACCACCGCGGCGCGCGCGGGCAGGCCGTCAGCGCGCATCCTCGAGCACCAGGTCGGCGCCTTTCTCGCCGATCATGATCGCGGGCGCGTTGGTGTTGGAGGAAGCCATGGTCGGCATGATCGAGGCGTCGATCACGCGCAGGCCCTCGAGTCCGCGCACGCGCAGGCGGTGGTCGACGACGGCGCCGTCGTCCGCGCCCATGCGGCAGGTGCGGATGGCATGCCACGACGTCTGGCCGGTCCGGCGCGCGTAGTCGAGCAGCCCCTCGTCGTCGTCCACGTCGGGGCCCGGACGGCGCTCGGCGGCGATGAACGGCGCGAGCGCGGGCTGCGCGGCCATGCGCCGCACCAGCCGCAGCATGTCCACCAGCGTGCGGCGGTCGGCTTCCTCGGCGAGATAGTTGGCGCGGATCGCGGGCGGCGCCAGCGGATCGGGGCTCGCCAGGTGGATCGAGCCGCGCGAGGCCGGGTGCAGCTTGAAGCCGCCGATCGAGAAGCCGGGATACGGGTCGATGCCGAGGTCGCGCGAGCGCGCGTAGCGGTCGCGGCCGCTGATCTGGTAGAGCTGGATCTTGACGTCGGGGCGCGCGAGCTCGGGGCGCGTGCGGCAGATGGCGTGCGCGGTGGACGAGGTCGCCGTCATCAGCCCGCGGCGCAGGAACAGGAAGCGCGCGCCGACCAGCCACCGGCGCCAGCGGCTGCGCATGATGTCGTTGATGGTGATCGGCCGCGTGCACTCGAACGTGAGCCGCACCTGCAGGTGGTCGACGAGCCCTTCGCCGACGCCGGGCAGGTGGTGCGTGAGCGGGATGCCGAAGCGCTGCAGCCGGCGCCCGTCGCCGACGCCGGAGAGCTCCAGCAGCTGCGGCGACTGCACCGCGCCGGCGCTGACGATGACCTCGCGCGCGGCGCGGACCGCCTTCCGCTCGCCGCCCTGCAGGTACTCGACGCCGGTCGCGCGCCGGCCGTCGAACAGCACGCGCGTCGCCTGGGCGCCGGTCAGCACCCGGAGGTTCGGCCGCGTCCGCGCGGACGCCAGGTAAGCCTTCGCGGCGCTGCAGCGCAGCCCGTTGCGCGTGGTGAGCTGCAGGTAGCTGGCGCCCTCGTAGTCACGGCCGTTGTAGTCCGGCGTGACGGGAATGCCGGTCTGCGCGCAGGCGTCGACATAGGCCTCCGACAGCGGATCGGGATCGCGCGTGCGGCGGTTGGTGATGGTGAGTGGACCGTCGCGCCCGCGGAACTGCGGATCGCCGTCGGCGTAGGCTTCCATGCGCTTGAAGTACGGCAGCACGTCGGCGTAAGCCCAGCCCGGATTGCCGGCCTCGCGCCAGGCGTCGTACTCGAGCGGGTCGCCGCGCACGAACACCATGCCGTTCACCGAGCTGGACCCGCCCAGCACGCGCCCGCGCGGCCAGTAGACGGTCTGATCGTGCAGCTGTGGCTCCGGCTGGGTGTGGAACTTCCACACCACGCGCTCGTCGAGAATGATCTTGCCGACGCCGAGCGGGACGTGGATCCACGGATTGCGGTCGCGCTCGCCGGCCTCCAGCAACAGCACGCGGTGGCGGCCGTCGGCCGACAGGCGATCGGCCAGCACGCAACCGGCGGAGCCGGCGCCGACGATGACGTAGTCCCACACGTCCATGGGCGCGCGCCGCCTTCAGCCCTTGGCGCGATGCGCGAACGAATCGCGCCGGAAGCTGTAGAGCGCGTCCGGGTCCACCGGGACTTCCACCACGGCGGGCTTGCCGCACGCGATCGCCTCGCCGATCGTGCGCTCCAGCCCGGCGGCGCTGCTCACGCGGAAGCCGCGCGCGCCGTAGAGCTCGGCCAGTTTGTCGTAGGGCGGGTTGGGCACGTCGGCGCCGATGTAGCGTTGCCCGAAGAAGTCGCGCTGATACGCCTTCTCCGCGCCCCAGCAGCCGTTGTTCATGACGACGACGACCGTATTGAGTCCGTGCGCCACCGCGGTGCCCAGCTCGCTCACCGTCATGCCGAAGCCGCCGTCGCCCATCAGGCTCACCACGGTGCGCTCCGGGCACGCGGCCTTGACGCCCAGCCCGCACGCGTAGGAGAAGCCCACCAAGCCGAAGTCGAGCGGCGAGAACAGGCACGGCGGCTGGTGGTAGTCGAGCGCGTCGGTCGCCTGCAGGCACAGCGTGCCGGCGTCCAGCGTGATCATCGTGTCGCGCGGCAGCACCGCGCGCAGCGCCTTGAACAGGCGCGCGGGCTGGATCGGATCGCCTTCCGGAGCGTCGCGCTCGCGCGCGGCGAGCAGCGCGGCGCGCTCGTCCTGGAACGCCCTGACCCAGGCGGCGCGCTCGGCCGCCGGCTTCGCCCCGGCCAGCGCGGCGGCGAGCTGCCCGGCGACGAGGCCGGCGTCGCCGACGATGCCCGCCGCCACCGGGAAGAAGCGGCCGATCGCGGTGGGCTCGGCCTCCACTTGGACGATGGCGGCGTCGCGGTTGAGGTTGTCGTAGGAATAGAACGTGGTGTTGAAGCCGAGCCGCGTGCCGAGCGCCAGGATCACGTCTGCCTCGCGCGCGAGGCGCGAGGCCACCGGGTTGCCGCGCGGGCCGACCTGGCCGGCGTTGAGCGGATGGCCGTGGGGGATCGCGTCGCCGTGTCCGGGCGACATCGCCACCGGCGCGTTGAGCAGCTCGGCGAGCTCCAGCACGACGGCGT
>CAZGTK010000424.1:0-2708 GCA_964528415.1 uncultured Burkholderiales bacterium
AGGGCAAGGTGACGAAGCTGCGCATGGAAAGCCTGTGAGCGCAGGCTGATACGCTGAAAAGGAGGTCGTTCCCCGAGGGTGCGGCCTTTTTTTTTCGTTGACGGGTGTGATCGCCGCGAGGCGTGGGCGGTGGGACCGATCACGGGGGAGGGTGTGATGGAAGACAGACTCGAAAGCAGAGTGGATCAGGTCTTTGTCGGGCGCGTGCGCCTGATGCTGCCCGATGGCGAGGCGACGGGCATCTTCAAGGCCCCGGCGGGCGGTCCGCTGCGCCTGACGTCGACCGGTCTGGAGGGCGACGAGCAGGCCGACCTGCGCCACCACGGCGGTGTCGACAAGGCCCTGCACCACTACCCGGTCGAGCATTACGCAGTGATGGCGCAGGAGTGGCCGCAATGTGCCGACATGCTGGGCGCGGGCGTGCTTGGCGAAAACATCAGCACGTGCGGCATGACCGAACATGAGGTCTGCATCGGCGATGTCTTCAGGCTCGGTGGGGCACGGGTGCAGGTGAGTCAGCCGCGCGCGCCGTGCTGGAAGATCGACCGCCGGCTGAAGGTCGATGATGCCTCGCGCTTCGTCGAGGCAGCCGGCATCACCGGCTGGTACTACCGCGTCCTCGAACCCGGGACGATTGCGGCCGGAGACGCGATCGAACTGCTCGAACGGCCCAATCCGTGGCTCACGCTGGCGCATTACTGGGACGAGGTGATGGCGCATCGCCCGGATCCCCGGTCCTTGCGCCGCATTGCGGCGGCGACCGGCCTGGCGGCCGACAAGGTGCAGCGCTGGGCCGAACGCGCCGACTGGCTCGACGCCCACGCCGGGTGATCGTCGCCCGCGCGCGGCGGCGTGTTCGCGGCTACACTGAAACCAGTCGCGCGCTGCGGTATGGCGCCGGCTGACTGATCAAGCGCGCTGCTACAAGGAGCGGATCTGCATGGCCTTCAAGCTCATCGTGTTCATCGCCATCCTGGTGGCCGTGGCCGTCCTCGGCATGCGCGGCTATCGTGCGGCTGTGCAAGGTTTCGAGCGCGAGCGCGCGGCCTTGCCCGGCGGCGACGATGCGCCTGTGAGTTGAGCGTGCAACAGCCCTATTCGAATTCATCGAGGAGACCGTAATGTCCGATCACACCTACAAGCTCGTGGAAATCGTCGGTTCGTCGAGTGAAGGCACGGATGCTGCCATCCGCAACGCGATCGATACCGCGTCGAAGTCGATCCGCCACATCGACTGGTTCGAGGTGGTGGAAACCCGTGGTCACGTCGTGGACGGGAAGGTCGGCCACTTCCAGGTCACGCTGAAGATCGGCTTCCGTCTCGAATCCGAATGAGCAACGCCTGCGGCCGGGAACACCGGGCGCAGACGTCGCGACTGAAACAAGCAGCGACCCGAGCAGGTCGCCGCGTTGGTGCGCCGGCAAGCGGCGCGCCGGGGCTCAGACCTGGGTGGCGCCCGTGATCTGGTGCAGGCGGGCCACGGTCGCGCCGTCCAGCCGCAGGGCTTGCGCCAGCTGGCGCAGATAGGCCACTTCTTCCTGGGTGTCGAGGTCGATCGCGAGCAGCGACGCCGCGTAGACTTCGGCTGCGACCATCTCGTTGGGCACATCGGCCACCAGGGCGTCGAGGTCGAGCGGCGTACGCAGCTCGCTCATCAGGAACTGCTTTTCCTCTTCGCTCAGCCCGTCGGCGCCCACCTTGCCGACGATGCGCTGGACCTCGTCTTCCTCGATCCGGCCATCGGCCTTGGCGGCGGACAGCATCGCACGCAGGATCAACGCCTCGGTGTCGGGCGCGGTCATCGTTTCCAGTTCCTGCGGCGCGAAGCCCGCTGCACCGCCGGCCATCGACGCCTGCGCGCGGCGCTTGTCGGTCCAGTTCTTCAGCGCGGCCATGGCGATGGTGGCGAGGATGGCCATGCCGGCCGTATTGCCTCGACCGCTGCTGCCGCCGCTCGTGCGGCCCCCGCCCAGTACGCTGCCGAGCAGATCGCCGAGTCCGCCGCCGGCAGCCGCCGGGCGGCCTGCGCCCGCTCCACCGCCGAGCGCGCCTCCGAGCAGGTCGCCCAAGCCACCTGCGCCTGCGCCTGCGCCTGCATTGCTGCGGCCACCGCCGAGCGCACCACCGAGCAAGTCACCCAGGCCACCGGCCCCTGCGCCCGCATTCGTGCGTCCTCCGCCGAGCGCCGCGCCCAGCAGATCGCCAAGGCCGCCGCCTGCTGCGCCGCTACCGCCGCCCTGGCCGCCCTGGCCGCGCAGCAGTCCGCCGAGCAGATCACCGATACCGCCGGCGCCGACTGCATGGTCCAGCCGCGACCGGCCCTGGCCGGACATGCCCTGCTGCAGGATCTGGCCGAGAATGTTTCCGAGGCTCATCGCTGACTCCAGTTCGTTGTGTGGAACTTTCATTGTATCGGCCTGGCCTGGCTGCGGTGCGCATGAATCGCGCATCTCTGGCTGCAGCGGATGTGGCCGCGAATGCCCGCGAGCGGGTGTCGGTGGCGAACGATCCGCGAGCGCGGAGGAAACGGCCGATCCGGTGGCCGAATTCGTTAGAATTCAAGCTTTGCGCCCCTGCCTTGCGCCAACCCGGGCGTGCCGTTTTCGCCATCCTGAAGGACTGCTCCGTGAAGTACATCTCGACCCGTGGCCACGCCGGCCAGCCCGCGAATCCCGAGTTCTGCGACATCCTCCTCGGCGGTCTTGCGC
>CAZGTK010000425.1:0-2703 GCA_964528415.1 uncultured Burkholderiales bacterium
TCGCCAACGCCGAGCAGGCCATGGCCGAGGGCTTCGATGCGGTGGTGATGGCGCGGCCGCTGATCCACGATCCGCAGCTGGTGAACAAGTTCCGGCGCGGCGAGGCGCGCACCTCGGGCTGCATCAACTGCAACCGCTGCGTGCCCTACATCTATCACCCGGCGGGCACCATGTGCGTGCTGAACCCGCCGAACGATCCGGCATTGAATCGGGTGCGCGCGGGCGCTTGAGGTCCGCCGGCCATCGACAGGCCGGCCGGACCTGGCGACGCGTCGGCGTAGCATAATCCCCGGGTTCCGAAATGAACGCGGGAGGCGCGCGTGTACGACCACAAGCCTTCACCCGGCGAATCGCACCGGCCCGTGCCGGAAACGTCCGCCGCCGCGACGGTGCGTGCACGGCTGGCGCTGATCTACCGCACCGAGTCGCGCAGGATGTTCGCGACCCTGGTTCGCCTGCTCGGCGATTTCGATGTCGCCGAGGAAGCCCTGCACGATGCCTTCCGCGTCGCGCTCGAGCACTGGCCCCGTGACGGCGTGCCCGCCAACCCTTGTGCCTGGCTGGTGTCGACCGGTCGCTTCAAGGCGATCGACGGTTTGCGGCGGCGGGCGCGCTTCGATCTCGTCGACGATCTCGATGACCGTCCCGACCCGGCGAGCGAGGGCGCGCCGGACGAGGACAGCGTCGAGGACGACAGGCTGCGGTTGATCTTCACCTGCTGCCACCCGGCGCTATCGCCCGAAGCGCAGGTGGCGCTGACCCTGCGCGAGGTGTGCGGCCTCACCACCGAGGAGATCGCGCGCGCCTTCCTCGTCACCCCGCCCGCGCTCGCACAGCGCATCGTGCGCGCCAAGGCGAAGATCCGCGAGGCGCGCGTGCCCTACGAGGTGCCGCCGCCGGCCGAGCTGCCGGCTAGGCTCGACAGCGTGCTGCGGGTGATCTATCTCGTGTTCAACGAGGGCTACTCGGCATCGGCCGGCGAATCGCTGACGCGCGCAGAGCTGTCGGGCGAAGCCATCCGCCTCGGCCGTCTGCTGGCGCAACTGCTCCCGCAGGCCGAGCCGATCGGGCTGCTCGCGCTGATGCTGTTGCAGGAATCGCGCCGCGAAACGCGCACGACCGCTGCGGGCGATCTGGTGCTGCTCGCGGCGCAGGACCGCTCACGGTGGAACCGCGCGTTGATCAGCGAAGGTACGGCGCTGGTCGAGCACGCACTGCGCTCGGGCCGTGCCGGCCCCTATGCGCTGCAGGCGGCGATCGCCGCGGTCCATGCCGAGGCGCCGACCGCGGCCGCGACCGACTGGGTCCAGATCGTCGCCCTTTACGACCTTTTGTTGCGGCTCGACCCGTCGCCGGTGGTGGCGCTGAACCGCGCCGTTGCGGTGGCCATGCACGACGGGCCCGCGGCCGGGCTGGCTGCGGTGGACGCGATCCTTGCCCGCGGCGACCTTGCCGACTACCACCTCGCGCACGCTGCGCGCGCCGATCTATGCCGCCGCCTCGGCCGAACCGAGGAGGCGCGGGCGGCTTACGGTCGGGCGCTCGCGTTGGTCCGGCAGGGGCCCGAGGGTCGCTTCATCGAGCGACGGCTTGCAGAACTGCGGGCGTGACCTGGCGAGCGCGATGTCGATCTTCGGGGACGCCATTCGACTAGTGGTACGCGAGCCCCAACCTGAGATTGCCGCGTAGGAGAAAAGCGATGAAATACCTTTGCCTGATCTGTGCCGAGAAGGTGATGGAGCAGATGCCCCGCGCCGATGCGGACAAGCACTTCGAGGAATACCGCGCGTTTACCGACGCCATCCGCCAGAGCGGCCATTACCTGGGCTGCAACCGCCTGCTGCCGCCCGATGCGGCCAGCACCGTCCGGGTGCGCAACGGGCGGGTTTCGGTGACCGACGGCCCCTGGATCGAGACCAAGGAACAGCTCGGCGGCTACTACCTCATCGAGGCCCGGGATCTCAACGAGGCGATCCAGGTCGCGTCGCGCATCCCGGGGGCGAAGTTCGGCTGCGTCGAGGTGAGGCCGGTCGCGGAGGATCCGCAGACGCTTCAGGCACTGGGCCTGGTCGCGCCGGAAGCGGTCCGCTGAACCGGTCGGCCGTTGTCGATCCGGCCACCCGCCGACCGACTACCCCGCGCACTCAGCCGTTTGACCCACACCAAGGAGACCCATCATGGACGCCCCATCCACCCTCGCACACACTGAAACAGCGCTCCGCAAGCAACTGGAAGACTGGGCGCGCGCGGTTCGCGCCAAGGACATCGAGGGCATCTTCGCCCATTACGCGCCGGACATCGTCGCCTTCGATGCGATCGCGCAACTGCAGTTCAAGGGCACCGACGCCTACCGCAAGCACTGGGAAACCTGCATGACGATGTGCCCCGGTCCGATGATCTTCGAGCTTCACGAGCTTCAGATCACCGCAGGCGACGATCTCGCCTTCGCCCACGCCCTCAACCGCTGCGGCGGCACCGGACCGGACGGCAAGGAGATGTCGGGCTGGATGCGCATGACGGTCTGCTTCTGCAAGCAGCAGGGCTCATGGCGGGTCGTCCACGAGCACTTCTCCGCTCCGTTCGATCCAGAGAGTGACAAGGCGCTGTGGCTGCAGCCCTGACGTTTCCGGCAAAATCCGCGCTGGCGTGTCCTACGCGTTCAAGCGCAAAGGAGAGACCATGCACAAGAACACGATCTGCCTC
>CAZGTK010000426.1:0-2702 GCA_964528415.1 uncultured Burkholderiales bacterium
GGTCCGCGTGGCGGCGGCCGAGCGCGACCTCGCCGCGGCGGAGAGCAAGCTCGCCGTCGCGAAGGACGACCTGCGGGTCGTGGCGGGGGCCGCGCTGCGGCAGTCCAAGCCCTCGTTGCGCGCGCCGGGCGAGGACTTCGTCAACGACAACAGCGTCTTCATCAACGTGCGCAAGCGGCTGTTCGACTTCGGCCGCACCGACGCGCTCGCGGCCGCGGGCGACGCGGCGGTCCAGGCGCGCGATGCCGGCCTGATCGACGCGCGCTCGCGCCAGCGCATCGAGATCATGGCGCGTTTCTTCGACGCGCTGCTGGCGGACCAGAGCTTCACGGTGGAGAACGAGTACATGGCGGTCGCCTACGTGCGCTTCGACGACGCACGCCAGCGGCTGGACGTGGGGCAAATCTCGCGCGTGGAGCTGGCGGCGCTGGAGGCGCGCTACCAGGAGCGGCTGATCCGGCGCAACGCCGCGCAGAAGCAGCAGCGCATCGCGCGCGCGCTCCTCGCGAACGCCATGAACCGGCCCGGCGAGCTGGCGGCCGAACTGGCCGACCCGCGGCTCGAGCAGAACGAGCGGGCGCTGCCCGAGTACGAATCGCTGCTGCCGGCGATGTACCGCAACAACCCGGCGCTGAACGCCAATGGCCAGCTGCTGGAGGCTTCGCGCCAGCGAATGGCGGCGGTGCGCAGCGACCTGCTGCCGCGCGTCGACCTGGACCTGGAGGCCGGCGACTACGCCCTCGAGACGCGCACCCGCAACAACCTCAGCGCGGGTGTCGTGCTGACGTGGCCGCTCTACGACGGCGTGCGCAGCTCGGCCGAGCTGGAGCGGGAGCAGGCGACGTTCTACCGGCTGCAGGCGGAGGCCGACAAGCTCAAGATGGATATGGCACAGTCCCTGCTGGAATCGCTCCTCGAAGTCGAGCAGTTGCGCCGCACGGTGCGCGAGGCGCGGGCCAGGCAGGTCGAGCACCGCGACCTGGCGCTCGATAAGGCCCGCGGCGAGTACGAAATGGAGTTGAAGACCAATCTGGGGGATTCGATGGCGGCGACCGTGGAGGCGAGAATGGAGCAGCGCCGGGCGGAGTACCAGCTGGCGCTGGCGCTGGCGCGGCTGGAGGCGCTGGTGGGCCAGCCTTTGGCGGAAATCCCGGGCGGCACACCCTCGGGGGCGAAGCCATGAACGGCCGGCGCTGGCTCGTCGCGGCGGCCGCGTTGGCCGTCTCGCCCGTGCTGGCCGCCGAGGTGGCGGGCGTCACGGAATTTTCGCAGCGCGTGGAGCTGTCGACCCCGGTATCGGGAACGGTTCAGCGCGTGGCCGTCGACGTTGGCCAGCGCGTCAAGCGCGGCGAGACGCTGGTGGAGCTCGACCCAGCGGTGCAGCAGGCAGGCGTCCAGGAGGCCCAGGCGCGGCTGCGGCGTCTGGCCGCGGAGGCCGCGGAGGCCAAGCGGGAACTCGAGCGGCAGCAGGAGCTCTACAACCGCACTGTCATTTCCACATCGGAGCTGGACCAGGCCAAGCTGCGCCACGAGCGGGCGGCGAGCCAGGTTGCCGAGGCGGAGGCGAAGCTCAGGCAGGCGCAGAAGCACCTGGCTGACACGCGCGTGAGGGCGCCGTTCGACGCGGTCGTGGTGGCCCGCCTGATCGAGCCGGGACAAACGGTGGTTTCCGGCCTGCAGGCGCCGCCGCTGGTCGTCGTTGCGCGGGCGGACGAGATGGTCGCCCGCGTCGTCGTCGGCGAGAGCGCGATCGGCGCTCTGCGGCCCGGGAATGGGGCCAAGGTGAATATCGGCGGGCAGAGTTTCGATGGCCGCATCCGGCGGGTCGGCCTGGAGCCGGTCAAGGACAGCGCCGCGATCGAGTACCCCGTGGAGGTGGTGTTTGCCGTGCCGGCACCGATGCCGGCCGGGCTGCCGGCGCGCGTCGACTTGCCGTGATTCGGGAGGGGTGAGGGTGAACGGTTTGGCTGGGTCTGGTGCCGGGGCAGGAGGCGGGCGGAGATGAGACGCTGGCTACGGCGGCGGCTGCCGTCTTCGGAAACCGTGGCGGGCAATCGCTGGCTGCGGCCGCTGGCGCCGGTGCTGCGCGATCCGAACCTGTGGCATCTCAGCCGTCGCACGGTCGCCGGCGGTGTCGCCGTGGGCCTGTTCTTCGGGCTGCTGATTCCGGTGGCGCAGATTCTGCTGGCGGCGATGGTGGCCGTGTGGCTGCGCGTCAACCTGCCGGTCGCCACCGTCAGCACGCTGGTGACCAATCCGTTCACGTTCCCGCCGATCTATTACGCCGCGTACCGGCTCGGCAGCTGGCTGACGGGCGTGTCCGTGGCTCGGCCGCCCGGGGCGGTCGCCGAAGGCGCCCAGGCCGCGGTCGAGCACACCGCGGGCTGGCTCGACCTGTTCCTCGGGTTCGGGCAGCCGCTGATGGTGGGGCTTGCGGTGATGGCGGTCGCGGCGTCCGCGACCGGCTTCCTCGCGGTGAGCCTGACCTGGCGCGGCATCACCCTGTTGCAGCGCGCCCAGAAGCGGCGCCAGCGACGGCGAGGCGCGCGCCTGCCGCTCTAGCCGGCCCGAGCGGGCGGGGCCGCAAGGACCGTCTTCCCGGGAAAAGCCCACACGTCCTTCCACGCCGCCAGCACCGCGTTCGGGTACTCGGGGCGGCCAAGGCTGCCGTTGTAGCGGCCGAGCGCGCGGAACAGATCGCC